>CAIJOE010000017.1 GCA_903822245.1 uncultured Actinomycetes bacterium | reverse complement strand
TTTCACCCGCATATAGTAACCAACTAGAGACGTCCCGCGTTTAAGGTTAAATAGTTTTCTCTTTTTAACATTTTATAGATTTATTTAGATTTACAAATATCTACAAAATATTGCTATCCATCTGAGGGTAAGAACCAATACAGATATATCGATTTTTATTTTCATAAAACAACACATTAAAACCGATAAATCGATGTTATTGATACGGATAAAATACCAATTTATCGATATATCTCTATTTTATATTTAGATTTATTGATTTAACTTTAAAGCTTTAAATAAGCTATTGAGCTCACCTGTATTTAGTATCCGCCAGCGGCCCTCCTTAGTCTCTCCGATCGAGATCGGACCAAAGTCAGTTCTGATAAGTCGGAGTACTTCAATCTCCAAAGACTCGAACATTCGACGTACTATGTGGAAACGTCCTTCATGGATTGAGACCTCAATCCAATGGTGTTTTGGATTAATCTCTCGAGCTACCTTTACCTCCAAGGCTCTCGCCATTCCATCCTCGAGCATTACCCCCTTAAGCAGCGTTTCAATATTCGCCCTGGTGAATTCGCCTTCAGTTTCGATCAAATACTTCTTGATCAAACCGTAAGAAGGGTGGGTTGCCCTATGCGTGAGATCTCCATCATTGGTGAGCAGGATTAATCCTTCGCTATCTTTATCCAGGCGTCCAACGTGGAAGAGTCGCTCATTTCTTGAGTTGAAGAATTCACCCAAATTCGGCCTATTTTCCGGGTCTGTCATCGTGGACAAAACACCTCTAGGTTTATAGAACGCAATGTAAGTCTTAGCCATATTTGATTTAATTTTCTCACCATCAACTTCAACTACAGAGATTTCTGGATCAAATTTACTTCCAAGCTCAGTAATTTGATTTCCATCGACACTCACTCTGCCAGACAGAATTAACTCTTCACTCCCCCGACGACTGGCTATGCCAGCATCAGCAAGGATCTTCTGTAATCGAATAACACCCATTTTTGCCTCATTTCAACTGCTTCAACAGCGTGGAATGGGTTAAGGGTATGACGATCTGGGTGGTTCTACCTAATCGGGTTAGTCGGTTAGAGAGGAGAGAACCTCATCCAATCCATCTATATCTGGCAAGAAAGGCGCCAACGCAGGTAGATCATCGACCCGGTTGAGACCCAGCTTCTCTAGGAAAAATGAGGTCGTTGAGTAGAGAATGGCTCCAGTTTCATGCTCGAGGCCACTCTCTTCGACCAAACCTCGAGTAATTAGGGTCTTCATTACCGCTTCCACATTCACGCCCCGAATCGCTGATACTCGAGCTCTAGATACCGGCTGGCGATAGGCAATAACTGCCAATGTCTCAAGGGCAGCTTGAGTCAAACGCGACTGCTGACCGTCTAACACGAACTTCTCCACTATTGGCGACAAATCAGGATGGCTATAAAAGCGCCAGCCACCTGCAATTTGTCGAAGCTCAAACCCTCGAGACGCCTGCTGATACTCCAGAGCTAGCTCATTTAACGCCTCAACCACTTGCTCAGTAGGAACCTCGGTAATCTGCGCCAAAATGAGCTCAGTAACTGGCTCATCTACCACCATTAGGATTGCTTCAAGTGATCTATTAAGTTCAAGGTTAGACATTATCTTCTCCATTTGTCTGATCTTCTTGCATTACCTGAGGAAGATCGAATTCGTCGCTTACCTCAATCTCACCTTCTGCACTTCCAACCCACGTTACCTGTAGCTCACCAAGGGAAATTACTTGTTCGAAACGAACTACACCCTCCCGATAAAGCTCAAGAAGAGCTAGGAACCTGGCTACCACCACCATCGTTGAATCCGCGTCGTGAATCAAGCTTCGAAACGTCACCCGTGTCGATCTGCGCAGGTGCTCCACTATTCGCACTGCCTCTTCGGCAACGCTGACCAGAGGTCGATGAATATGATCGATCCCAACCGTTGGGGTGATCTTCGGAGAAAGAACTCGTTGGGCGATTGCTGCAAACCTTTGTGCTCCGACCCCAATTAGGACTTCTGGCAAAAGTTGGGCGAAATGGGGCTCAAGGGCCACCACACGAGAGAAGGTTTTTTCTTCGCGAACAAGGCGTTCTGAGAAAATCGCCGCAATCTGCTTGAAAGCTCGATACTGCAACAATCTGGCGAAAAGCAGATCCCGGGCCTCAAGTAGGGCTAGGTCTTCCTCGTCTTCTACTTCACCAGATGGCAATAAACGGGCTGCTTTTAGGTCTAGAAGCGTGGCTGCCACAACCAGGAATTCGGTGGTCTGATCAAGATCCCAACCGTTCTCTGAGCCTTCCAAGGCCCGTATATAGGCGATGAAATCATCTGTCACAACTCCCAGCGCGACCTCAGTTACATCCATTTTGTGGCGCGAAATAAGCTGCAGCAGCAGGTCAAAAGGGCCCTCAAAGTTGGTCAGGTGGACGGAAAACCCGGGTGCACTCTCACTTTCAGGTGCTTGGATAACCGTTTCAGCCATGTGCGAAACTTACTCACGCCACGCTTGCGATGCCAACCGCACCGCCGTAGAGTCCGCCGCATGGCAAAAAGTAATTCAAAGATTTCTCGTCTAGACGCTAAATCGACAAATCGTGATGAGGAGTTGGCCACCAGTTCTGTAGTGCTCGGAAAGCGAGCCATAGATTTCCCAGAAGTCAAAGCTTTGACCGAAGCTGGTAAAGCTCGAGTCATTTCAGTTGTGAATCAAAAAGGTGGCGTTGGAAAAACTACAACAACTATCAATTTAGGTGCTGCGCTCGCCGAAGTTGGCCGACGCGTATTGCTAATCGATTTCGATTCCCAGGCCAGCATGACCACAGGTCTCGGGATTAAGCCTCTCCAAATTAAAGAGCAGTACGGATCTATTTGGTATCTATTAAATGATTCTGAAGCCAACATAAACGAATTCATTCTTAAATCGAATGTCCCCGGACTAGATTTTATTCGCGGCCACAAGGATTTGGCTGCCGCCGATGCCGCTTTTGTTTCTGAGATTGCAAAGGAGCACAAACTACGAAAGATGCTCGAGCCAATCATGAATAACTATGATGACATCTTGATCGATTGCTCACCATCTTTGGGAACGCTAACAATCAACGCCTTGACGGCTTCTGATGGAGTGCTTATCCCTATGGAGTGCGAGTATTTTGCAGTATTGGGTCTTGGACTAGTTCGCGAAACCATTGATAAGGTCAAGATAAATACCAACCCAAGTTTAGAAATCTATGGAATCTTAGCGACCATGTTCGAACGTAAAACAGCACATTCTCGCGAAGTTCTTGAACTTATTCAAAATGAATTTCCTAAGGATCTATTAGACACAATCATTTCCAGAACTGTTCGCTTTTCAGAATCAACTGTTAAAGGTGAACCAATAACGACATATGCAAGTAGCTCACTTGGAGCAGTTTCATATCGCAGGCTTGCCCGAGAATTAATTTACAGAGGAGGAGCAAAATGAGTCGTCGTGTTAGCTTGCCAGGTGCGGATGAACTATTTCGCCAGAGCACAACCCTAAGCGCGGTCCCATCGACTTCTCCTGCGGAAAATATTGATTCCCCGTCAATGCCAGTAACTCCGATTTCCGGTTCAAGTAAGAAACAGGTTCGAACAACACCGCGGCGCCGAGTAAATTCATTTGATCGCTCTCCCAGTGGACGCGAACGTCACGATGAAAAGATTACGGTTTATTTATCTCCCGAGGAACTTTATGATCTAGAGCAAGCTCGTCTTGCACTGCGTGGCGATTTAGGACTTGCCGTTGATCGCGGTCGCATTGTTCGTGAATCACTTGCAATTATCATCGCGGACCTAGAAACCAAAGGCGATCAAAGCATCATTGCCCGACGACTGCGCGGTAAGTAGGAATTATTTAGCTCTTGGATGTGCAGAGGCATAACCTTCACGCAATCGATCGATAGTTATAAGCGTAT
>CAIJOE010000016.1 GCA_903822245.1 uncultured Actinomycetes bacterium | reverse complement strand
GTTCCAAGCACGAACTCCGCCAACAATTCCAGCCGCATTAGGCACAATTACTACGTCATCACCTAAAGCCGCTAAATCATTTGGCTTAATTCGACGTGCATTTCCGCCACCTAAATAGAGCCGATCCCAATGAAAAACTGGACGTAAGTCTGAAATCATCGAACGTATTCGGCGTGACCAGAATGAATCACCTAGGCGACGACGTTCGTGTTCACCGATCCAAGTGTCATAGTTCATTGAACGACGAATCGGGGCATGTGAAAGTTCAATATGAGGCGCAAGCTTTCCACCATCAAATACAGCGCAGCCAAGGCCGGTACCAAGAGTTAACACAACTTCAAAACCAGAACCTGCAACAACTCCAGCGCCATGAACTTCGGCATCATTTAGCATCAAAGTTGGGCGAGAAAAATTCTTTTCCACCAGACTACGAAAATCTAATCCAGTCCAAGCTGTGTATAGCTCTGGATCTAGACGTGTTCTTGGACCTTTAACATTTATATAGTGAGGGGTATGAACAACAACACCGTGGCGAACCATTCCAGGAAAGCCAACAGTGATTCGATCAAAAGTTGGAAGTTGTGATGCGATTTCTTGGAAAACTTCAATCAAGCGAGCCGGGCTAAGTGGGTATGGAGTTGGAACAGCAACGGCAGGTGCGTGCATAGTTCCATCTTGATCAAGAACTGAGGCCTTGATGCTCAATCCACCACAGTCGATAGAGAGCGTCATAACTGGAGAAGTCATAGAGGTAGTTTAATAGTAAAAAAGGCCCCCGAAAATCGGAGGCCTTTCTAATTTAAGCGTAGAGATTAGTGAGAATGTCCGCCTGCTCCATGGCTGTGGCCATGTCCTGACGCTTCTTCCTTCTTCTCTTCTGGAGTCTCAAATACGAGAGCTTCGGTTGTAATGAACATCGCTGCAATAGATGCTGCATTTGCAAGTGCTGAACGAGTCACCTTAACTGGATCGATTACGCCGACCTTAACTAGGTCTTCATAAACTTCAGTTCCTGCATTGAAGCCTTCATTGGCTTTCATTGTGCGGACCTTTGCAACAACTACATAACCCTCGTGGCCAGCATTTTCAGCTATCCAGCGAAGTGGCTCATCGCAAGCTTTGCGAACTAGACGAACACCAACAGCCTTATCGCCTTCAAAGCCAAGATCCTTATCAAGTGCTTCAGCTGCGTGAACAAGGGCAGCTCCACCACCAACAACGATTCCTTCTTCAACAGCGGCGCGAGTTGCAGAAATTGCATCCTCAAGACGGTGCTTCTTTTCCTTTAGTTCTACTTCAGTGTGTGCTCCGACCTTGATTACGCAAACGCCACCAGCGAGTTTTGCAACGCGCTCTTGTAGCTTTTCGCGATCCCAATCAGAGTCAGTGCTCTCAATTTCATTACGGATTTCTTGAACACGGCCAGCAACAACTTTCTTATCACCAGCGCCATCCACGATTGTGGTGTTGTCCTTAGTGATGACAATACGGCGAGCGCGACCAAGTAGATCAACTGTTACTTCCTCGAGCTTTAGCCCAACTTCGGCAGTAATTACCTGTCCACCAGTAAGAATTGCGATGTCTTGCAACATTGCCTTACGGCGATCGCCAAAGCCTGGAGCCTTTACGGCTGCAGATGTGAAAGTTCCACGCATGCGGTTTACTACCAGAGTCGAAAGCGCTTCGCCTTCAACATCTTCGGCAATAATCAAAAGTGGCTTATTTGCCTGTGCAACTTTTTCTAGAACTGGCAGGATCTCATTTAGAGCTGAGATCTTTCCACCTGAGATAAGTACATAAGCATCTTCAAGAACTGTTTCCATACGATCTGAATCAG
>CAIJOE010000015.1 GCA_903822245.1 uncultured Actinomycetes bacterium | reverse complement strand
CCCGGGAAGTTGGCTTTGATGAAGTCAGTGTGGACTTAATCTACGGCGCGCCAACTGAAACAATTCAAGATTGGCAGGCCACTCTAAACGCTGCACTTGAACTTCCAATCACACACATTTCGGCATATGCCCTAATCGTGGAAGCTGGCACAAAACTTGCCAATCAGGTAAAGCGCGGGGAAGTAATTATTCCTGATGATGATCAGACCGCTGATAAATATATGTTGGCTGATGAGAGTTTTAGTAAGGCAGGATTTGATTGGTATGAGCTGAGCAATTGGTCAAAGCCTGGTTCACAAGCAAAACACAATCTGGCTTACTGGAAAAATGCCAACTGGTGGGGCCTTGGTCCAGGTGCACACTCTCATATAAATGGAATGAGATTTTGGAATGTGAAACACCCGACAGCCTATAAAGAGCGCATTGAAAACGAGCTAGCCCCAGTTCAAGATAGTGAGACTTTGACACAAGAACAGAAAGAAAATGAGCGGATCATGCTGGAGATCAGATTGCGCGAGGGAATTGCCCTGGATTCACTTGGGCAGGCTCAAATAGATCGACTTAAGAACTATCTTTCTAGTGATCACCTAGATGCCACTGCCTGGCAGGGCGGTCGCGTTGTCTTAACGCTCACCGGGCGCCTAATTGCCGATCGAATCGTGCAAGAAATCATTTCCTAGTAATCTTTACTCATGCATCTAACACACAACATTCTCCTGGGACTCTTGGCAGTCGTATTCCTAATCTCTGGCCTCTTTAAGTTAAGTGGTAATCCAAAGGGACTTGAAGGAACTAGAGATGTGAATGTCCCAGATACTTTAGCTAGAGCTATTGGCGCCATTGAAGCGGTATTTGCCCTTGGCATGCTTTATGCAATTCGATTTCCAGATTCATTCATCGGGTGGCTAGCAATTCTTGGCGCTTGGTGCACCATGGGCGGCGCAGTTTATTCTCACTCACGAGCTAATAAAATGAAGTCAGCAGCACCTGCAATTATTTTGTTAGTTCTAGTTTCTGTCGTTCTCGTAATCGCCTAAAAATTTGGCAATAATGCACGAGCGTCAACTAGAAATCCTGCGGGCAATTGTCGAGGAATATGTTGCTACTGAAGAGCCAGTTGGTTCAAAGGTAATTGCCGAACGACATAAGTTAGGCGTTTCTCCGGCAACGATTAGAAATGACATGGCTGTTTTGGAAGATGCTGGGTTAATTACCCACCCACACACTAGTGCCGGTCGAATTCCAACTAATAAGGGTTATCGAATATTTGTTGATAAATTAGCCGAAGTTAAACCGCTCTCAACGCCAGAGCGTCGTGCGATTGAAACATTCTTATCTGATTCCCATGATTTAGATGACCTACTTGGTCGAACCGTGAAGATGCTTTCCCAGATTACAAAGCAAGTAGCCGTCATTCAACATCCAGAAACTGATCGTGTAGTTTTGGCTGGAACCTCAAACCTTGCAAGATCTCGTCATGAAGCTGCAGTAGATCTCCACCCGATTCTTGAAGCACTTGAGGAGCAAGTAGTTTTGATTCGCTTACTTTCAGATGTTGGCGATGTCATAAATGTTAAAATCGGAGAAGAACAACCTGATGTTGGTTTGCGCAAGACAAGCTTAGTTTCGATGGGTTATGGAGATGGCGGTCACGGTATTGGCGCAGTTGGTATTCTCGGGCCCACACGTATGGACTATGCCGGCTCGATGGCGGCAGTAAATGCGGTTGCCAGATATATCGGGCGTTATATTGGAGAAAATAATTAATGGCTGATCATTACGCAACACTCGGTGTTGATCGCGATACTTCCTTTGATGACATTAAAAAGGTTTATCGAAAGCTTGCTCGGGAATATCACCCAGATATCAATCCTGACCCACACGCCGCGGAGAAGTTTAAAGAGATAACTACCGCATATGAAGTATTGAGTGATCCAGAAAAACGCCAGCGCTATGACCTAGGCGGGGATCCATTCTCTTCATTTGGTGGCGGTCAAAACTTCGGGTTTGGCGACATTATGGATGCATTCTTTGGTGGTGGAACATCTAGTCGTGGACCACGACCTCGTATGCGCGCCGGGCAAGACGCCCTTATTCGCATCGAATTAGATCTTGCTGAAGCTTGCTTTGGATGTGATCGCGAAATAAGTGTTGATACTGCGATTATCTGTGTGAAATGTTCTGGAAGTGGAAGTCGTGAGAATTCCAAACCAAAAGTATGTGAAATATGTAAAGGCCGTGGAGAAGTTCAACAAGTTACCCGATCAATTATTGGTCAGGTAATGACAAGTCGACCATGTAATAACTGCCAAGGATATGGTTCTGTCATTAGCGATCCGTGTGTTGAGTGCGCTGGTGATGGCCGAGTTCGCTCGCATAAAACAATTCCAGTAAAGGTTCCAGCCGGAGTTGAAACTGGCAATCGAATTCAACTTAGCGGCGCCGGTGAAGTTGGACCTGGTGGTGGCCCAGCCGGAGATTTGTATGTTGAAATTATTGAAGTTGCTCATGACTTCTTAGTGCGCGATGGCAACGATCTACATATTTCAATTGCAATACCTATGACAGCTGCGGCTTTAGGTACAAAGGTCAAGATCCAAACACTAGATGGCGAGCAGGAAGTGGCAATCAAAGCCGGCATTGCAAGTGGTCAGACTCTGACACTTAAGGATCTTGGAGTTACCAAACTTCGAGGACATGGCCGTGGGGATCTCATTGTTCACGTTGAAGTTCAAACTCCAGCAAAGTTAAGCAAAGAGCAAGAAGAAATCTTGCGATCACTAGCGAAATCCCGCGGTGAATCAGGTGACCAGGTTGAGATCCACAAGCGCAGTGGTGGGGGATCAGCTGGCCTATTTGGACGTTTTAGAGATGCCTTCGGTCGCTAAATGCTGACCTTGTTCATAATTGATTCATTACCAACAGAGCAAAGCTTTGAAGTAAAAGGCGATGAAGCCCATCACGCGATCAAGGTTTTGCGCACTGCAGTCGGCGAGGAGATCTCAATTTCAGATGGAAAAGGTAATTGGGTTCGCGCAAAAGTAAGTGAGATTTCCAAATCAAGTTTTTTTGTCCAGGTAATCGAACGTGGAATACAAGTTGCTGGAGAACCTAAGTTCACAGTATTGCAGGCATTACCGAAATCAGATCGCACCAAGGAAGCTATCGAACTACTTGTTCAAGCCGGTGTAGATCAAATAATTCCATGGTCAGCTGAACGGGCAATTGCGAAGGCTACTTCTGATACCCAAAGTAAATGGCAAGTTGCTGCCTTTGCAGCCACCAAGCAGTCTCGAAGATTTATTGTTGCCAGCGTTGCCCAACCAATGGACTCAAGGGGATTTCTAGCTTCCAAGCCCAGTGATAGTGCGCTTTTGGTTTTTCACGAGTCAGCCAAGGTAAAACTTTCTAGCGTTGTTACTAAGGAAATGAATAATCTGGCTGAGATAATTGTGGTTATAGGTCCTGAAGGTGGTATTTCACAATCAGAATTAGGACTATTTGAACAAAGTGGTGGCAAGGTTGTGGCAATGGGGGAACCAGTATTTAGAAGTGCCCATGCTGGAGCTGCTGCGCTATCGGCTATTAGCGCATTAATTGGAAGGTGGTAGCTGTGGATTGTATTTTTTGTAAGTTCGCCACCAAAGAAATTCCAGTGAATTTCGTCTATGAGAGTGAAAAAGTCTTTGCAATAAATGATATTGCCCCACAAGCGCCAATCCATGTTTTGATTATTCCTAAGGCACACCTTGAATATGTTTCACTTGTTGGCCAAAAATCTCCTGAGGTCTTATCCGAGATGATTGCAGTGGCCGATCAGATAGCGAAAGAACGCGGGCTAGATGGCTACCGAAGCGTTTACAACACCGGAGAATCTGCTGGTCAGAGTGTCTTTCACGCTCATTTACACCTACTAGGCCAGCGTTCGTTCGCTTGGCCCCCAGGTTAAAAGTAGTATTCGATCTAATGGAGCCCGCACTGATCACCGTTCCCGCAGCTATTTCTATGGTCGCTCTGACCGGATCTAATGATTCGCACTTAAAGATTCTTGAAGGTGCATTTCCGAATATCTTTATTACCGTTCGTGGAAATGAAATTCATGCTCGTGGCGATTTAGATGAAATCAGCCGCTTTAAATCCCTTGTTAATGAGCTACTAGTTCTACTTCGAGCCGGACAGACCCTTTCAGATGATGTTGTATTACGCGCAATTGCGATGGTTAATCATGAACCAGCAGATCATCCAGCCGAAGTTCTTTCGCTAAATATTCTTAGCAACCGCGGCAAGTCCATCAGGCCAAAAACAGCAAATCAAAAGCGTTATGTAGAAGCAATTGATGAGAACACAATTACCTTTGGAATTGGTCCTGCCGGTACTGGTAAAACATACTTGGCGATGGCCAAAGCAATCCAAGCCCTTCAAGCTAAGCAAGTGAATCGAATCATCTTGACGCGCCCAGCTGTTGAAGCGGGAGAGCGACTTGGTTTCTTGCCGGGAACTTTGCAGGAAAAGATAGATCCATATCTACGCCCCCTATTTGATGCGCTACACGACATGATCGATCAGGATTCGATTCCTCGGCTTATGGCCAGTGGAATTATCGAGATTGCCCCTCTTGCATATATGAGAGGGCGCACATTAAATGACGCTTTCATTATCTTGGATGAAGCACAAAATACCTCTGCTGAACAAATGAAGATGTTCTTAACTCGTTTGGGTTTTGGTTCAAAGATGGTAATTACTGGCGACACCACACAAGTAGATCTGCCACATGGTGCGCAATCTGGGCTTCGAATTGTTCACGAAATTCTAGATGGCGTTGATGATATTTCCTTTATAAATCTATTGGCCGAGGATGTCGTTAGAAATCGGCTAGTTGGTGAAATTGTCAGCGCCTACGAGCGTTTTGATGACGGCAAAGCAAAGCCCCCTAGAGCTCTTCGTTCCGGGAGTGGTGATCGCTAATTCCCATGGGAATAGAAATCGCAAACAATAGTTCGAGTAAGTGCAAGGAAGATGATTTAGTTTCTGCCGCAGCCTTTGCGCTAAACAAAATGGGAATCCACCCAGATTCAGATCTAAGCATCACAATTGTTGATGAGGCCGAGATTGAGGCCCTTCATATTCAGTGGATGGATTTACCTGGCCCCACTGATGTTCTTTCATTTCCGATGGATGAGATGAAGCCATTTTCTGCCTCAAAAGGACCTGGAATTATCGGTGACATAGTTTTATGTCCCGAGTTTGCAGCTAAGCAAGCCCTAAATCACAGTGTTGAGGATGAGTTGGCTCTTCTAACGATTCATGGAGTACTACATCTACTTGGTTTTGATCATGCACTTGCCGAAGAAGAAAAAGCTATGTTTCATTTACAAGATGAAACTTTGGCGCAGTGGAAGGCTGAGAAGTGAAGCTGCCAAATTTAATTAGAACCATTGCATCAGCATTGATTAGAAACCAATTCGCAAATGAAGCCGAGCTTCGTGAAGCGGTAGACCTAGCCACTCAGCAAGGAATTATTGATGGCTCAGAGCGCGAAATGGTGCAATCCGTGTTTGATTTGGGTGACACCTTAGTTCGGGAATTAATGGTTCCTCGCACAGATATGGTTTGGATTGAAGGTAGTAAAACTTTACGTCAGGGTCTTTCACTAGCGCTGCGTTCTGGCTTTACGAGAATTCCAGTAATCACCGATAATCTCGATGAAGTTATTGGAATTGCCTATGTTAAGGATTTAGCACGGCGCACCCATGAACGTCACGAATCTGAACAGACCGAAAAAGTTGAACAACACATCCGTAAAGCTACCTTCGTGCCTGAGACCAAGACTGCGCTAGAACTTTTGAAGGATATGCAGCGTAATCAGATACATATGGCAATTGTTGTTGACGAATACGGAGGCACTGCAGGTTTGATTACCATTGAGGATATTTTGGAAGAAATAGTTGGTGAAATTGCAGATGAATATGACGATAGCCAAGAGGAAGTGGAGTGGCTCTCTGATGGTCGAGCTCGAATCTCTGCCCGTCTTAATGTTGATGATTTTGCTGAAGCTTTTAAGATTTTACTCGGTGATCAGGAGCGAGAGGATGTTGATAGCGTTGGAGGTCTCATCGCAAAGTCCCTTGGTCGCGTTCCAATTCCGGGAAGTACGATTTCGATTGCCGGAATAAAACTCACCGCTGAACGGCCAGTTGGGCGCCGACATAGAATTGCTACAGTCTTGGCAGAACGAATTGTTGATGATCAGGAATTAGTTCGTGAGCAATAATCCAGAGGATCAAAAATTACTTACTTTGGCCAAGGCAACTATGGCTCGTAGTAATTCAAAATCTGCAGCGGCCCTGCGCGACACTACTGGGCGCACTTATGTGGCGGTCCCAGTCAAAAGTGGCTCATTTGAAGTTGACTCTGTACTTGCAGTTCTGACTGTTGCTAAGGCCAGTGGAATAAGTGGAATTGAAGCAATTGTGATTGCTGGTGAGGTTGCCGCAATTTCATCAATAGAAATTATTAAGGCTGAATCTCCAACGGCGCTAATTTTTTCTCTTACCGGCGGGGATGAGTTAATTTCACTCTAAATTTGAGACCTCCTTTTTGTAGGTAGAATCACACCATGCGAATCGTTCGATTTTCCCCAGCTGAGAGCGCTGGTCTGGGAAGTGATCCACTTTTTGGAGTGCTAAACGATGAAGATAAAATTCTGGTCCTGCGCGGAGATCCGCTTTATAGCGGGGGAGTACCAACTTCAAGCAAAGTAGATTTGAAAGATGTTCGCTTATTGGCGCCAACAATTCCACGAAGTAAAGTCGTTTGTGTTGGAAAGAATTATGCGGATCATGCAGCCGAGATGGGAATGGATGTTCCTTCTGAACCAATAATTTTCTTAAAGCCAAATACTTCAGTAATTGGTCCAAATGACAAAATCGTTTGGCCGCGGATTGCAGATCGTGTTGATTTCGAAGGAGAGTTGGCGATAGTTATTGGCAGTATTTGTAAAGACGTTAAAGCTGATCGGGTAAATGAAGTTATTTTTGGTTACACAATTGCTAATGATGTAACAGCTAGAAATATCCAGAAGTCAGATGGCCAATGGGCTAGAGCAAAGGGATTTGATACTTTCTGCCCGGTTGGACCTTGGATTGAAACTGAATTTGTGCCGGGATCCCAAAAGATTATTACTACGCTAAATGGTGAGGTAAAGCAGAGTGAGCCAATCTCTTCAATGATCTTTAAAATTCCTCAAATTATTGAATTTATTACAGCCGCGATGACTTTGCTTCCCGGGGACATAATTTTGACCGGTACGCCTGCTGGAAGATCGGAGAGCACACGTCTGAACTCCAGTCACAT
>CAIJOE010000014.1 GCA_903822245.1 uncultured Actinomycetes bacterium | reverse complement strand
TCGAACAACTACCAATGGCAATAGTGGCTCCAAGAGGCAATCCACCGCCTAGACCTTTTGCCAAGGTAATTATGTCGGGAGTAATTCCTTCATTTTCATAACCAAACCAGGTTCCAGTTCTCCCCATTCCTGTTTGCACTGCGTCGATCGCCAACAATGCCCCGGCATTTGAAGTGATCTCGCGCAAACCAGCTAGGTATCCAGAATCAGGTACAACTACCCCATTTTCACCTTGAATTGGCTCTACGATCATCATTGCGGTTTTCTTGTTCACGGCATTTTTTGCAGCCTTCAAATCATTAAATGGAATGAATTTTATCTTTCCGAGGAGTGGTTTAAAGGGCTTGCGCTTGGTTTCCTGGCCAGTCATTGAGAGCGCTCCCATTGTGCGACCGTGAAACCCACCTTCAAGTGCGACGATATTTTTACGTCCCGTTAACCTTGATAGTTTTAACGCTGCTTCATTTGCCTCTGCCCCAGAATTACTAAAGAAAACTCGAGCTGATGGTTCACCGGTAAATGATTGCAATTTTCGCGCTAATTCGATGACCTTAGGGTGGGCATAAAGATTGCTAACGTGAGAAAGTTTTTGGCTCTGTAACGTAATCGCTTCAACTACTGCAGGATGAGCATGACCAAGAATATTGGTTGCAATACCCCCAAGTAGGTCTAAATATCTTTTACCTTCGACATCCCAAACTTCTGCTCCGCTTCCGTGCGAAAGGGCAATAGTTGGTAGGCCATAATTGTTTTGCATAGTTGATTGCCACTGGTCGATCAATTCGAGATTTGTCGTCATGGCACCACCAATGTTCCAATAGATCCTGCCATTGCAAGTTCAACATTTGCTGCTTCTCTACCATCAAATATTCGAGCGCTCTTCGCCCCTGAGTTGATCGCGTTAAGAACAGCCTGTGCTTTGGGAATCATTCCTTCTTTGAAATTTTTAGATATTTCTTGCAAGTCTTTGGAATTAATAGAATCAATTAATGTAGTTTTATCTGGCCAGCTTCGGTAGATACCAGATACATCGGTTGAGAAATAAACACATTCCGATTTGAGCGCACCACCGATTGCACCAGCTACCAGATCCGCATTCATGTTTAGCCCTTGGCCTTTAACATCAACGCCTATTGGGCAAATAACGGGTGTGAAACCTTGGTTGATAAGACTAATTACGATTGATGGATCAACCTGATCGACTACTCCAACCAATCCAAGAGCTAAGTCTTTTTGAATACCCCTAACCAGACCCCCATCGCCAGCCGATAATCCGACAGCATTGATTCCAGCACTAATAAATTGGTTCACAATGTTGCGCAATACTTCTCCAGAGAGAGTTCTTTGAACGATCGAAAAAACTTCAGGTGTTGTCTTTCGAAAACCATTAACCATTTCACTTTCAATACCGTGGACTTCTAGTTCCTTGTTGATTTGAGGTCCCCCACCATGAACAAGAATTACTTTGGTGCCGGACTTAATAAGTGAAGCTAAATACGTGATGGTGGGATCTATCGTTCCTGCTTGAGGAAGGGCATGGCCCCCATATTTGAAAACAAGGGTCAATTACTTCACCCCTATTTGCCAGAGTCCGGCACCTTCGATGAACCCACACATCAAGTTCGCATTTTGGATCGCTTGACCGGCAGCACCCTTGCCTAAATTATCAATTGCACATGACACAACAATTCGCTTTGTATGTTCATCTACAGCTATCTGCATAGCAACCTTATTTGTTCCATTTACAGAAGAGGTTTGTGGCAATTTTCCAAGAGGTAAAACCTCTACGAAATCAGATTCAGTAAAATAATCTCTATAAATTTTGTGTGCTTCTTCAATTCTCATATCCTTAGACAATTTTGCAGTTACTGTTGCCAATATACCTCTGGGCATAGGTGCCAATATTGGGGTGAATGAAATTCTAATTTCTGATCCAGTAATTCCAGAAAGTACCTCTTCAATTTCTGGAGTATGTTGATGGACTCCTCCGAATTTGTAAGAAGTCAAAGAATTCATTACTTCACTACCAAGTAGATTCACCTTGGCAGTGCGTCCCGCTCCAGTAGTTCCGCTTGCGGCAACTACAACTATGTCTGAACCTTCGATTATTCCCGCATCAAGTGCAGGCGCGCAGGCAAGTGAGATTGCTGTTGCATAACATCCTGGGTTTGCCAACCTATTAGTTTTAGCAATCAGATCTCTATTGCCATGAATTTCAGGCAATCCATAGGTGAACTTGCCCGCATGATTACCACCGTAGTACTTCTGCCACTTATCTCTTGATGAAAGCCTAAAGTCTGCTCCCAGGTCCACAACCTTCACTTCCTTTGAGATCTCGTTAACTAACTTGGCGGATTCACCATGCGGCAACGCCAAAAATACAATTTCGCACTCGTTGATATCCTTAAGGTTTGTAGCCGAAAATTTCTGACCAGCAAAAGAAAAGAGGTGGGGATGAATTGAAGTAATTTCTTCGCCAGCGCTAGTGCCGGCCGATATATAGGTGATCTCAAATTTTGGGTGGACCGAAAGTAGCTTGATTAACTCGCCACCTGCGTAGCCACTTCCCCCAACAATTCCTGTTTTCATAGATTTATGGTATCAGATATTGCATATATATTCAATATTATGCATATTTATACATCAAGACCTTACGATAGCCCCGCATTCTTTGAGCGCCCTTGCTGCGGCCGCCTCTCTAAAAGCTGAAACCTCATCTGCCGTTAGGGTCCGATCTGCAGCACGGAATACCATCGAGTAGGCCAAAGAAACTTTTCCATCCCCCAATTTGTCATAACGGTCAAATAGTTGGATGCTCTCAAGCAAATCCCCCGCCCCTGTTCTCAGAGCCGCCTCGACTTTGGTAGCTGGAACTTGGGCATCAACAACTAGAGCGATGTCTTGAACAGCTGCTGGCATTGTGAGTAATTGTGAAGATTTAATGGTCGACTGAACCGGTAAAGCGCTGAGCACAACTGTGAAAGCACAAGATCTTTCTGGAAGACCTAACATTGCTATTACTCGAGGGTGCAATTCTCCAGCATGTGCAACTGCTTTCCCATCTACTCTAATTTCTGCGCAACGCCCAGGATGCCAAGGAGCAAAATCTGATGGAACAATTTCAAAACTATTTCCAGAAATTTCCACAATCTTGATTGCAAAACCAATTGCTTCATTCCAAGTAAAGGCATCCGCTTTACCACTCCAACCATCTGGGCATATTTTGCCTGCCACCACTCCCGCTACCTGTACTGGCTGGACTGGAACTCCGTCGTAAATAGATTTGATTGTTTCAGGAGTAGGGCGCTTTTTAATTCCTATAATCGGTTGTGAGGCTAGTTTTACTGTATCCCTGAAAACTGAACCAATTTCAAAAATGGCAACATTTTTTTGGCCTCGTCCCATATTTCGAACAACAGCCTGTAGTAATCCGGGAAGTAAATGGGTTCGAAGATCAGGAAATTCTTCTGACATTGGGTTGGCAAGTCTGAAAGCTTTGGCGCGTTCGCCAATAAAACCTAAATCGGCCAGATACTTTGGATTCACAAATGGGTAGTTGTAAACCTCAGAAAAACCATTGCTAGCCAAGTAATTTGAAATACCTCGTTTGCGATACTGGAAATCATTCAATCTCGCTCCGGATTTGCCAATCGGCAATGTCGAGGGAATGCGATCAAACCCAATATTGCGGGCCACTTCTTCAACTAAATCTGGTGCCAGACTTAAGTCAGCTCGCCAATTTGGAGGAGTAATAATCCAGTGACTATCCGACTTCTTCGAAATCTTGCACCCAACCAAAACCAAACTTTCTTCAACCTCTTTTAAGGAAACTTCAGTTCCAAGATACTTGCTCACAAAATTAGGATCAAAAGTTAAATTCTCAGAATATCTAGGTGAGCCTGCAAACGCGCTACCGACATATTTTGCACCCCCCAATTCGATCATTAAATCAATTGCCCTGGCAGTAGATATCTCGGCAAGTGAAGGATCAACGCCTCGCTCTAAGCGGCGCGATGCCTCTGATGAAAGTCTGTGCCTTCTGGAAGATTTTGCAATTGTTATTGGATCAAAGCGTGCGCCCTCAAGGGCAATCGAAGTTGTAGTCGAGGTGACTTCTGTTGAGGCTCCACCCATAACACCTGCCAATGCCAGTGGACCACTCTTATCGGCAACAACCAAATCATCTGCTGCGAGCTTACGTTCCTGACCATCTAGAGTCTTGAGAACTTTATCTGAACCTGCCCGACGCATAACCAGTGATTCTTTTATCTTTGTTTTATCAAATGCATGAAGTGGTTGGCCCAACTCAAGCATTACATAGTTTGTGATATCGACTGCCAAGGAAATAGATCGCATTCCACACTTTTCAATTCGACGGCTCATCCAAAGTGGAGTTACTGCTTTAATATCAAATCCCTCAATAGTTCGTATGTAAACTACGGATAATGCTTCAGGGTCCTCGATTGCAACCTGGATACCGCTTTTATTGACTTCAAAGCGCTTTGGTTCAACTTGCAATGCTGGATCATTAAACTTCAAACCTAAGGATGCGGATAATTCTCTAGCAAGGCCTCTAATTGAAAGGGCGTATCCACGATCTGGATTTACCGCCGCATCAATTACAACGTCATTAATTTCAAGAAGTTCGATGGCATCTTGTCCTATTTTTGCTAACCCGGCAGGAATAACGATGATTCCTGCATGCTCATCGCTAATGCCCAGTTCTCTCGCTGAACAGATCATCCCATTGCTCGTCTTGCCATAAGTCTCCCGAGCAGAAATTTCAAAATTACCTGGAAGTACTGCTCCAGGCAAAGCTGCGACAATTAGATCGTCAACTACAAAGTTTGTTGCACCGCAAATCACATATCGGGTCTTACCTTCACCACAATCAAGTCCGACGTAACGAATCGGCTTCTTATGCCCAACAAGTTCTTCTATTTCCTTAACTTGAGCGATGACCAATGGCCCAATTAAGTCCGCCCCTAATACTTGAATGCTCTCAATTTCAAAACCCACTTTAACGAATGCATCTTCAAGGGTTTCAAGTGAAGTATCCGCGGGGACATCAACAAATTCTTTTATCCAGGACATTGGAATTTTCATCGGCCACCGAGTCCAAAACTCTGCGTGAAACGAATATCTGCTTCAACGATGTCATGCATATCAGTAATGCCATGACGCACCATAAGGGTTCGTTCTAGTCCCATTCCAAAAGCGAAACCAGAAAATTCCTCGGTATCTATCCCACATGCTTGTAGGACCTTTGGATTAACCATCCCGCAGCCACCCCACTCAACCCAGCGACCATTAAAAAAGAAGTCAACTTCAGCGCTCGGTTCCGTAAATGGGAAGAATGAAGGACGCAAACGAGTCTTAACTTCTGGGCCAAACATTGCTTGTGCGAAATAATCCAAAGTTCCCTTTAGATCAGCCATCGTGATTCCGCGATCAATTACTAAACCTTCTACCTGGCTAAAGACAGGTGTGTGCGTGGCGTCCAATTCATCGGCACGATAGGTGCGACCAGGGCAGATTACATAAATCGGAGGTTTATTTTCTAGCATCGTGCGAATTTGCACTGGTGAAGTATGAGTTCGTAGGACTAGTTTGGCTTCAAGCGGTTCAACAAAAAATGTATCTTGCATTGTTCGGGCTGGATGATCGGCTGGGATATTTAGGGCATCGAAATTTAGCCATTCAGATTCCAACTCTGGTCCTTCGGCAACTCGATACCCAAGACCAAGGAAAAGATCGTTTATTTCATTTGTTAAAATTGTGAGCGGGTGAAGCCCACCCTTTGAAATTTTTGGTGCGGGAAGTGTGACGTCTACTTTCTCCTCTAACAAAACTTTCGCATCACGCAGTGCTTCAAGTTCAAGGACACGTGCCTCGAAGGCAGAATTAACTTCACTCTTTGCCGCTCCAACAACTTTACCAAATTCAGCTTTTTGATCTGCCGGAAGTGATCCTAGGCTTTGACTTGCCTTTGCCAGAGGTGACTTATCCCCCAGGTGCTCAATTTTTACTTTTTTAATTTCAGATAAGTCGCCGGCCCCTGCAATTGCACTTAGAGCGCCCTTAACTATCGTTGCTAGTTCAGAGGCGGTAAGCGACATAATGCGAGATCCTACCGAATTCCCACTTCAAACATCGCTATTGCCGCTGCACTTGCCACGTTTAAACTTTCCGATTTTCCCTTCATTGGGATATTTACGCGGTGATCTAAACCAGTTATATCTGGCAAGCCCCTTGCTTCATTGCCGAAGATTAAAAGCTGTTTATCACTCTTCTCAATCTCCAAAATTGATCTACTGGCGTCTCCTGCCAAAGCGATCGTCTCAAATCCTTGCTTTATCGCGAACTCCATTAATTCTTCAAGCCCTATTCCCTCAACCACCGGGATATGCCAAATCGCACCTACTGTTGCCCGAATAGTTTTTGGCGCGTAAGCGTCGACACTATTTGTCGAAAAGATTACGGCATCAAAACCACACGCTTCGGCCGTTCTTATGACGGTTCCGCCGTTTCCTGGATCTTGTATCTCCCAAAAATATGCAATCCGTTTTGCTTGGGCTTGAGCAATTTTGTAAAGCGTCATTTCTGTATATTTGCAAAGTGCCAGAATTCCCTGAGGCGATTCAGTATCAGCCATTTCTGTCATCACTTCATCGGAAACATGAATAACCGGGGCAAGACCTAAAATGTCTGAAGGTAATTCCGCTTGCAGTTTGGCAAATCCCTTTTCAGTTACATAAAGGTGAATTACTTTCGGAGCTGATTCGTTCGTTGAAATCAGTGCCTCGCGAACACTTTGAATGCCATCGGCCACAAATTCTTTTTCGGCTTGGCGAACTTTCTTACCTCGAGAGCCCAAAAGAGCCTTCACTCTCTCGACATGCGGAGAATGAAGGCTCGTAATTTGGTTATTAGGCATTTACAAGGTGCTGGCGTGCAACTTCAACGAGTGCCTTAAATGCAGCAGGATCATTGATTGCAAGATCTGAAAGAAGACGGCGGTCTACTTCAATTCCAGCGCCCTTCAAACCTTGGATGAAACGGTTGTAGGTAATTCCATTTTCACGTGCACCAGCATTAATGCGTTGAATCCATAGGCGACGGAAATCGCCCTTCTTATCTTTACGATCATTAAATGCATATACCAGCGAGTGGGTTACTTGCTCTTTAGCCTTTGCGAAAAGACGAGAACGTTGACCACGATATCCGGCAGCGCGCTCAAGGGTTGTGCGACGCTTCTTAGCAGCATGTACACCGCGTTTTACTCTTGCCATGGTTTATTCCTCCCCTTACTTCAGGCCGAGCATGCGCTTGGCGGTTGTTGAAACAGGTGCCTTAGCAACTGAATCGCTCGATAGTCGACGTGTGACTCTTGATGACTTGTGTTCTAGAAGGTGGCGCTTGCCTGCACGTTCGTGCATAACCTTTCCAGTTCCGGTGAGGCGAAAAGTCTTCTTCGCACCGCTATGGGTCTTCATCTTTGGCATTCGCTAACCTCCCAGTTAGTTATC
>CAIJOE010000013.1 GCA_903822245.1 uncultured Actinomycetes bacterium | reverse complement strand
GTCGTCATCGACGACCATGATCAGAGTCATTAGCTACCGTGCTCCCAAGAGTTCAAATAAAGCTCTTGCGCTGGAGTGAGCTTGTCGATGGTTGAACCCATACTTTCAAGCTTTAGGCGAGCAACTTCTTTATCAATCTCTGTTGGAACATTATGCAGTCCAGCACCAAGTGATGCTGCTGCCTTCAATAGATATTCTGCAGTTAGAGCTTGATCTGAAAATGACATATCCATAACTGATGCTGGGTGACCTTCTGCAGCACCTAGATTTACCAATCGACCTTCGGCTAGAAGGAGAATTCGACGGCCATCAGCAAGAACATATTCATCGGTCTGATGACGCATCTTTGCATTCTTGGTCTTGGCGTTTTGCTCTAGCCAAGCAACATCGATTTCAATGTCGAAGTGCCCTGCATTAGAAAGAATCGCGCCATCTTTCATAACCTTAAAGTGTTCTTCGCGCAAAACATCGCGGTTGCCGGTGACAGTTACATAGATGTCGCCATACTTTGCTGCTTCAGTCATAGGCATTACTCGATAGCCCTGCATCAAAGCATCTAGGGCCTTTGTAGGGTCAATTTCAGTAACGATGACATCTGCGCCCATACCCTTGGCACGTTCTGCAACGCCTTTGCCGCAATAACCAAAGCCTGCAACAACCAGGGTCTTTCCAGCAACCAGAGTGTTGGTTGAACGGAAGATTGCATCCATGGTTGATTGGCCGGTACCAAAGCGGTTATCAAACATGTGCTTTGTATCGGTGTCATTTACCGCAATCATTGGAAACTTAAGTGCACCATCTTTTGCCATTTGGCTCAGACGAATAACTCCAGTTGTGGTTTCTTCGCAACCACCAATGATGTCTGCGATCAATTCTGTGCGAGTTGTATGAAGTGTATTAACTAAGTCGCAACCATCATCAAATACTAAGTGTGGCTTCACATCTAGTGAGGCGTTGATATGTGAGTAGTAACCCTCGCGAGCAACTGCATTTCTAGCAAATACGCTTATTCCATATTCGTGCACAAGTGCTGCCGCGGTGTCATCCTGGGTTGAAAGTGGATTTGAAGCGCAAAGTGCTAACTCAGCACCACCAGCTTTTAGTGCGCGCATAAGGTTTGCCGTCTCAGTTGTGACGTGCATACAAGCAGAAATTCTTACGCCCTTGAATGGTTGTTCCTTTTCAAAGCGAGCACGGATTTGAGCCAAAACAGGCATGTTTCTTTCGGCCCATTCAATACGCTTTTTTCCTTGAGCAGCAAGAGAAGCATCTGCAATGTCATGTTTAATGGAAGTATCAATCTTTGTATATGTGGTCATAAATGACTCCTAAAGCAATATGTCTGAGAGGCTTCTCGTAAGTATAAGAGCCCTTAGATTATCGCTTTGCCGTGATGATTGCTAATACGGCATCCCGCGTTGCTTGCATGATTGCCTTGGTATCGCCCTCAACGTTGAGTCTGAGTAGCGGCTCAGTGTTTGAAGCGCGAACGTTGAACCAGTACTTAAGGCCTGTAACCGTTATTCCATCCAAATCATCGATCTCGTGGTCTTGGCCATAAGCATCGATGATCGCCTTAAGAGTTGCAGGTGTATCACTTACTACTGAATTAATTTCACCAGAGGCCGAGTAACGATTAAATTCCTTGAGTAGTGAGGATAAAGATTTCTTCGTTGCAGCTAAGCCAGTTAGCGCATATAACGCTGCCAGCATTCCCGAATCAGCCCGCCAGAAATCTGCAAAATAGAAATGACCGGAATGTTCGCCACCAAAAATGGCACCAGATTCCGCCATCATCTTCTTGATATAGGAGTGGCCCACTCTTGAACGAAGCGACTTACCGCCATTCTCGGCAACAACTTCACGAACTGCCTTCGATGAGATCAAGTTATAAATTATGGTTGAGCCAGGTTTACGAGCCAATTCGCGCACCGCTATAAGTGATGTTAAGGATGAAGGGTTTACTAAATCTGAATTTTCATCTACTAGAAAACAGCGATCTGCATCACCGTCGAATGCTAGACCAATATCAGCGCCTTCCTTTTTAACTCTCTTTTGAAGAGCTACTAGGTTTGCTGGTTCGATTGGATTTGCTTCATGATTTGGAAAGTTTCCATCCAACTCAAAATACATTGGAACTAGGTCAACATTTAATTTAGCCATTACCGCAGGAGCTGTATAGCCCGCCATGCCATTTCCGGCATCGATTACAACCTTGAGCCGACGTTTTGTTTGACTTAAATCTGGGAAAAGTGAGAGTAAGAAATCTACATAATCATCCAAAAGATACTTCTCAGAACTCTTTCCGACACTGCCGCCTGGAATTGGTATTCCACCACTAATTAATTCTTTGATTCGAAGCAGGCCAGATTCTTGGCCAATTGGAGATGCTGCGCTCTTGCAGAGTTTGATTCCGTTATAAGCCGCAGGATTATGACTGGCGGTAAACATGGCACCTGGCATATTTAATTTTCCGGATGCGAAATACAGCATGTCAGTTGATGCCAAACCGATGCGAATCACATCAAGACCTTGGGAAGTAACACCATCGGCAAAGGCTGATGCAAGGGCTGGGGATGAAGGCCGCATATCTTCACCGATTACTACCGATCCTGGTTCCCGCTCTTCTTGTAAAAATCGGGCAAAAGCTGCGCCAAGGGCAAAAGTGAAATCGGGTGTTATTTGTGAATCAACCAACCCTCGAACGTCATAAGCCTTAATAATTGAATTTAAGAATTCTGGTTTGAACACGCAATAAACCTATCTCGTGAATTAAGTATTAGGAATAGCGCGCAGGTGACCCCTACGACCAATTTCCTGGGGAACTACGTTTGTAAGTACGTTTTGCTTAATCTCGGGCTCAAGATTTCTTGTTCCAACTTCACGCACCGCATCGGCAATAGCCATCAAATCATCGCTACTAGGACCAGTATTCTCTTGTGTTGGTTCTTGCTTGATTACGGTCCAACCAACTGGTGCACTCATTCTTGCACTATGTTGAATACAAAGATCATATGCATGTGGCTCAGCAAAAGTTGCAAGAGGACCAAGTACTGCAGTGGAATCTGAATAAATATAAGTGAGTGTTTTGGTCGCTAGTTGGCGACAACCGGCACGTGAACAAAAGCGCCCCATCCGGGTTGCTCCTGCACTGGCTTTACTCATGAAAAACAGATTAGTCCTTTACCTATTAAAAGGTTGGGATTTAGCGCCGAGAGATTACTCGCGCGTCTGCTACAGGAATAGCGGCGCTCTCAAGGCTGGCTCCGGGCGCCACGGGTAAAGCTGATATTCCACCATTACTCTTAAAAATAATTCCGCCATAGCTCTTACTGTTATTTACAAAAGTCGCCCGCTTCAGACCGCTCTTTGGGCTCCAAATGGAAAAATCCTCACCAGTTACATAAGACGTGCCGGACTTGCCATTTACATCTGTCCAAGAGATTGCAACCGCAATCGATTTGCCATGGAAAACTGTTATCGGCGTTAAGCCACCAAATGTCATTGTGACATTGGTAAATGGGAGCACTGAGTTTGACCAAGTAAATTCACTATTAGCAACTGTCTGCACACCAGCAACAATTGGCACATCTGAATCTAAAACAAGTGAGTAGGCTTGATCGGAAAGTATTGGAGCAAATGAAATATCAGTCACTTTGCCAGCCATAATGCTTTTGCCGTCAATTTCAATTGGCGCAAAAGATCCATCTGAAGAATAAATAGTCGCTTTGAGCGTTGCAGCAACAGATCCTGGTGCTAAAACTCGCAAAATCTGTATTGCCGCTTTCTTGCCAACCCCAGAATTTAGAATTGCTGGAATAACTATGTGCTTTGCTGGATCTCCCCCATTAAAAATAAAGTCAGCTCCAAGTGAGCGCAAACCTTTCTTTCGTTGGTCTAAATAGAAAATAGAGACTCGACCAGATCTTGTGACAGCATGGACAACAACAGAATCTTCACCTGGAGCTAAAGTATCAATCAGGATGTTTTTTTCTGAATTAGGTGAAACAACCTGTGAATTTATGGGCTGGGCACCTTTTGCAGTGTAAACGAAGAGATCAACGACAGAATTACTTAGACCGCTATTTACGATATCCAGCGAGGCGCGACTTGTAATTGAACCTGAACCACCAACAAACCATTGGTCGCTATCACTTATCACACATGAAGTAGTTGCAAGCCAGCCAGCAGTTCCCCTCGTTACCGAAATAGAAGTACTTTGATTTCCATCAATGAAGAGTGCGCGTTTGCCTTGAGCAACATTTGTAATTCCAGCTTTTACAAGTTTTGAAGTCTTAGTTGGGATGCTTCGAATCATGACACTTGAGTTTGGTAAAACTGCAGTAGAAGCACCGTCTCCTAGATTTGATGGGCAAACTGTTGCTGGATACTTAGCAATGGTACGAATTCCACTTTTAGTTTTATCAAAGGTGCCAACAAAGAGAACACAAGAAATGAGAAAAACTAGAGCGAGAAGCGTGGATCTTCGTAACTGGTTCATGCCAGCTCCTCAATCGGAACTTCTCGCCGGCGTCGTCCGGCTGGTAGCGACAATACAATTACAGTTAGTAGTGTGATGAACTCGAGGGAAAGTAGCGCCCTGCGTTTAGTTCCATCGTGTTCTAGGTTGATGTTTCCAGTCTCAGTTGCAACAAAGTAGGGAATTCCTACCGGTGATTTCCTAAGTGGTAGGCGCTTTCCATTTAGCAGCAGTCGCCAGCCCCCGTCATATTTCTCGGCCAGCATGATATTTCCAGGAGTTGAAATTTGGTCTTGCGCTCCTAAACTATTTGCATTTAAGCCAGTGACTTGCCCGCTTAAATCAGTAATTGTCACTCTTGGTTTACTACCAATTACTCGCCAAACAACACCAGCGCTTGTTGATGAACTGCGAGTAAATCCGCCGATTCCATCAATTGTACGAACAACACCAGGATCTGCCGGATTCTTTATAAATAAATATTGAATGCCATAGGCACCAATGATTTTACTCGATGAAATTCCAACGCCGCTAATTAAATCATCGATGGCCGTTTCAATCTCGGGTGGGGTAGCAACAGTTACATCAGCATCCCCCAATTCCAAGTCCGAACCTCGAGTTACAAAATAAATAAGTTGATCGCCATTTCGCCCAATAACCAAAGTCTTTGGCTTATTAGGCGTATCACTTAGCGATTGAATAAATGCCGGAACAATTTCTGGCTGGCCTTGACCTACTAAGGAATTAGCCCCAGTAGTCATTGCCCAAAAGGTAGTAGCTGAAACTGAAAAAATTGTTAACAAGGCAATAGCAGCTGTTAGGAAATGTCCAAATCCGAGAGCTGAATTTTTCAAATTTGGAATTAAAGACTTAAGAACAACTAGCGCCGGGCCAATAATAATGGCTTGGATAAAGATAATAAGTGTTCCGCTCCAAACTCCTCCGCTACTTCCGTGACCAGAAATATGAAGACTGGAGAGCAGCACAGCTAATGAGAAAAGGGCAACGGCTAGAATGCTTTCGAATCTAAATCTCGGACTTAGCAAAACTGCAAGCAAGAGGAAAACAACAGGGCTAATTATCCATAGTGGTACTCCCGTAACTCCACCTGGATTTAGCGCCATAATGCCACCGATGCTTGAACCATTTAGCGGTAGGCCAGGATCAAGCAAAATTTGTGTTGGGTGAAAGAGCAAAGAAAAAGACCATGGAGCGGTTAGTAATCCCGGCAAAAGTGCGAAAGCAACGAGTCGTTTTAACCGTTCGCGATCAGCAGTCATTAAGAACGTTGTTATCTTTAGCTCTCGTATTTCAGTTCGACGTTGAATTAACTCTCCGATAATTAGCGTGACTGCCGCCAAGGTCCAGATCGCTAGAAAGGCGCTAGAAAATGCGCCAATAAAGCCAGCAAAGAGCGCTAATTGGTAAATCCAGCGCCAGGAGCGGTGAGTCAGATCCGAAGTCAATGCATTTAACCCAATAAATGCCGGTGCTACCAAGCAGATGACAATGGTTCCCAAGCGGCCTTCATTGATACTTGCCCACACAACCGGTGACATTGCATAAATAAGCGCACCAACAACTGAGTAAACAACCGTGAGATTTAATCGCTTTAATGCTCGATACATTGCAAAGAAAGCAAGTGGCGGCGCAATCCAAAATAGAATTGCCACAAAAGCCGAGACATTTCCTAATGTAAAACCAGATGCCAAGGCGACTAAAGCTAGCCAAGGTGGGGTTGGGGCTGCTGAACCTAGCCCAACTAAATGCCAAGATTCGCCATATTTTGTAAATAAATCAGATGCGCCGGCATGTGCAATTGGAAGAGCGCCTCCGGCTAAGGCTCCGTATCTATTTCGTGATGCAAGAATTGTTACTAAAGTTGTTAAGCCAAGTCCAGCCAGAAGTGGTCGGTTGCGCAATGTTTCCCATTTGGATTTTCTTGGCACATTAGCAATATCTTGATCATCAAAACTCTCATCAATAACTCCAATATCGGCATAGCTCATTGGCACTGTAACGTCATCGTCTTGAGTCGTTGGTCTAATCAACTTATTTATCGAAGCACTCGTTCTTTCCCAGGCAAGACGAATCTGGCTTCCTCTAGGCGGAATGTATTCACGGATGATTCGTGCAGAGAGTAATCGCTTTGCTTTTCGATTCTTTCGCGCGATTAAAAGTTTGCGAGGTTTAATAATTAATAAGCCAACTGCGGCTATCTCATCAGCGGCATATCCTGGCAATTTAGCAATTAGATACCCGACTGCCCGGATTGCAGCAGTTCCAACCAATTGGATGCTAACCCAAGGAATTAACCACCAAGAAACGTTTACTAGTAAAACATAAGCCGCATTTTGGCGATCTAAAAGTCTTGGGCGATGCAAGAAAGCTTCTTCCACATCTACACTTCTGCGTTCACTAGCAGAGGCCTCTGCGTGGAAGGCTAGAGCTTTTGGAGCGGTCAGAACCGAATAGCCTGCAACCCGAGCGCGCCAACCTAAATCAACATCGTCTCGGAAAAGGGCCAGGTTTGGGTCTAGGCCACCAAGCTCTTCAAACACTTTACGCCTAACTAGCATTGCTGCAGTACTAACTGCCAAAACTTCTTCTTGCTCTTCATACTGACCTTGATCTTGCTCGCCATCTTCTAGGCCAGTCCAGCGAGCGCCATTAACGGCAATACTTATTCCAAGTTCTAGCAGATGATTGCGGTCATACCAACCCCGAAGTTTTGGGCCAACAAATGCAACTTGTGGTTTATCTTCTAGACCTTCAATTAAAAACTTAAGCGCCGTGCGCGTTGGCGCAATATCATCATGTAATAACCAAACTAGTTCTTCTTGATCTGGAATTGGTTTGGAGTGAGCCAGCGCTAGATCAATCGCATCACCAAAACCAGATTCGCGATCACTTTTTAATACTGCAATTCCT
>CAIJOE010000012.1 GCA_903822245.1 uncultured Actinomycetes bacterium | reverse complement strand
GTCCCTTTGTCAGGGGCAAACATTCCTGAGATTAAATTAAAGGCAGTTGTTTTACCTGCACCATTTGGACCAATTAAAGCGTGAATCTCGCCACTGCGTAAAGTTAGGCTTGCGTCTATAACTGCTTTGATGCCACCGAACTGTCGAGCGACATTAACAACCTCTAGGGCATTTGCTCGGCCCACGTCTTGGTCGCGAACAAGAAATGAGGGCAACGGTAAACCTTCAATGATCTTGCGGCCGCTCATAGCCGCGTCTTCAATAGGAGCGGTGTGCCAGCGAAGACGCAGTTTCGACCAAACGCCAACAAGACCAGAGGGTGAAAAGAGAATAAAACCTACAAAAAGCAAACCAAAGTAGAGTAGCCAATTGGGTGTGAAGATTGACAAATACTCACGAAGAAGAACATAAAAAAGTGCGCCTATTGCAGGGCCAATTAGACTTCTCATGCCGCCAATGACGACCATTGCAAGAAGCTCGCCTGAAAAAGTTACGGAGGTTACTTCGGCAGAAGTGAATCGGTGATGAAAAGCTAATAACGCTCCCGCAAAGCCGGTAATAGTGGCAGATAAAACAAAAGCTAATAACTTGTAGCGATTGGTATCGTAGCCTTGAAAAGTTGCCCGCTGCTCATTCTCTCGAATGGCAATCAACACATGACCAAATGGAGAACGTATTAAACGGTTTAAAAAGTAAATTAATACTATTGCGAACAAACTTACAGCGGCTAAAAATATGATGGAGTCATCAAGATTAAATATTCCAATTGCAGGTCGAACAATGCCGCCTAAACCAGACTCGCCGCCGGTCAAGGCGGTCCAGCGTAAAGAGATCGTGAAAACAAGGGCTGACAGAGCCAGAGTCAATAGCGAAAAATAAACGCCACGGCGGCGAAGAATTAGGAAGCCGAAAACAGTGGATGAAAAAATGATGAATAACAATGAAAACAATAAAGGCAAGAAGAAACTATCGTTAAACCAATTGATCTGAGCTAAAGCTGCAGCGTATGCACCAATACCAAACCACGCGCCATGGCCAAATGAGGTCAGGCCTGTAAAGCCCACTAAAAGATTTAGACCAATGGCGGCCAATGAGTAAATAACAAGGTCAGTCGAAGAGGTGTGCGTTAGGCCAATGGATTGAAGTAAAAAAGGAGCAATTAGCAACGCTATTGCCGTTTTAAACATGATCGAATTTTGTGAATGAGCCATCTTGTGTTTAATCGAAGCG
This sequence comes from uncultured Actinomycetes bacterium, assembly GCA_903822245.1. Taxonomy (GTDB): domain Bacteria; phylum Actinomycetota; class Actinomycetes; order Nanopelagicales; family Nanopelagicaceae; genus AAA044-D11. The sequence goes on along the minus strand of CAIJOE010000012.1, from coordinate 1,052 downwards.
TTCGATTCGCTCGCCAAAAAGACCTCGAGGCCTAAAAAGGAGAACTAAAACCATGAGTAAGTACATGGAAGCCTCGCCAGCAGGAGGAATAAAGTGAATCGTTATTCCTTTAACTACCCCTACCAAAATGGCAGCAAGAACTACTCCCCAGAAGCTACCAAGGCCTCCAATAACGACGACCACGAATGCGGCAGTCATGATTTCGGACCCCATAGCGGGATGCACTCCGACAATAGGAGAAAACATAACGCCAGCAATCGCTGCAAGCATGACACCAATCACCACAATTCCAGTCATATAGGGCTGCAATTTAATGCCCAATGCGGCGACCATGTCTGGTTTTTGAACCCCGGCACGCACTACACGTCCGAAAGAAGTTCTATTGAGTAAGAACCATATTGCAACGAGGAGCAATATGACGGCACCAAGAATGATGAGCCTATAGCGAGAATAAAGGAACTCGCCAACAACAATGTTGCCTCTCAGTGCAGTAGGGATAGATGAAGCTAGTGGCGCAGCCCCCCAAGCCATCCTAATCAACTGCTCTATCACCATGGAAAGGCCGAACGTTAAAAGCAAGCTAATGATGGGATCAGCAGAATAAAAGCGTCTAAGAATAAATCGCTCAAAAGCAATGCCAATTAAACCAACAAGAATCGGAGAAATAATAATTGCGCTGCCAAAGCCCCATAAGGCCGAAATCTCTATCGCAAAGTAGGCGCCGATTGCGTAAAAGGCGCCATGCGCTAAGTTAACGATACCGCCTAAGCTAAAAATCATGGAGAGTCCGAGGGCGATTAGCAAGTAATAGCCCCCGGACAGCAATCCATTGATTACCTGTTCAAGTAAATAGACTGCAGCCATAAATATCAGTTAGACAATAAAAACTAAGCCATCTTGCAATCGTTTTCTTCACGCGTTGGAGCAAGTGACTCAAGCTTAGCGTTATCACCTGGCAGTGGGCTGCTGAGCTGTAAGAAGTCCCACTTGTTTTTAACTTGCGCTTTGGGCTTGGGTGTTATTGAATACATCTCTTGCATCAATTGGTGATC
>CAIJOE010000011.1 GCA_903822245.1 uncultured Actinomycetes bacterium | reverse complement strand
ATATTCAAACTTTGTCATTTAATTTCCTCCGGTAAGTGAAGCTTTAACTAAACCTGACACCAAACCACCATCAGCTTTACCAGCGGTCTTTGGTTGAACTATCTTCATTACTTTGCCCATATCTTGTGGTCCACTTGCGCCAGCTTCGGCGATTGCATCTGCCACAATTTTCTTAACTTCATCTTCTGATAATTGAGCAGGAAGATACTTAGCAATAACTTTGCCTTCATTGGTCTCAAGCTCTGCGCGATCGCTATGGCCGGCATCTTTATATGCTTCAGCAGCTTCACGACGCTTCTTGGCTTCCCGAGATAGCACGGTGATGATCTCGCCATCGTTTAATACCCGAACCTCTTTGCCAGAAACTTCTTCCATCGTGATGGCCGTTAAAACCATCCGGATAGTTCCGCTAGTGACTTCATCGCGTGAGCGAATCGCCTCAGTAAGGTCGCTTTGGAGTGTCTCTTTTAGTCCCATAGCGGTATCTTCTCACGCCTATGAGTTACAAACTACGCGAAGTTACGCTGCCCATCCTGCCTGCAGGACACCGAGACATTCGGGTGCTGCACTTTTCGGACCTGCACCTAACTCCTGCCCGAAAGAGTGAGATTCGAGATATCGCAAGTTTTGCTGATCTAAAACCAGATCTAGTAATTAGTACAGGTGATTTCTTGGCCCATAGAGATGCGGTCCCAACAGTTCTTTCAGCCCTTGGTGATCTTCTAGATCTACCCGGGCTATTCGTATTTGGATCTAATGATTACTACGGACCTAAACCAAAGAATCCTTTTTCATATTTACTAAAAGATCATGGCAAGCGAAAGCTGGGCCCAGATCTACCTTGGCAAGGACTTGCTAAATCACTTACCGCACTTGGCTGGGTTGATCTAAATCATTCACGATCAGTAATAAAAATTAATGACACAACTATCGAAGCGCGTGGCACCGATGATGCCCACCTTGATCGTGATGACTACAGCGAAGTTTCTGGGGCGCCAGATAAAAGCGCTGATCTAGCAATTGGGGTTACCCACGCACCATATTTAAGAATTATTGAAGCAATGACAAGTGATGAATTAGATTTGATATTTGCAGGGCATACGCACGGCGGTCAAGTTCGCTTGCCATGGCCGGGTGGAAGTAAAGCACTAACTACTAATTGTGATCTTCCGAATTGGCGCGCACGTGGTTTAACTAAAGAAGCAGGCCAGCCTTGGTTACATGTCTCAGCCGGAATGGGAACTAGTCCCTTTGCCAGAATTAGAGTGGCATCACCACCTGAAGTATCAGTGCTTACTTTGGAGGCTGGGTTCTAAGTAATAATTTGTAAATTGAGCAAGCTCAATAAATCCTGCCCGCTCATAGGCTTTGATTGCAGCAGGGTTCTTGTGTGAAACACCAAGGGCAACTTCTTGAATGCCTAACATCGCGGCTTTAGAAACCATTCGCTTTGTTAGCTCTGTGGCAAAACCCTTACCGCGCATCGATTCCACAGTCACAATTGAAACTAATACATGAAAACCTGATTTCCATTTAACCAAAGCGCCAAAGGCTGCGTTTTCAACCTGCCCCCAGAAAATGATTTCACTATTGCCTGGATAGACTGAAGAATTAGGTGCATTTTCTTTTAAAACCTTTTCGATTAAGGCCTTATCTGCGCAGATCTCTAATTCCTCAAATCCAGCAATAACTTCAGTTTTTCGGCCATAGAAATCAAATTGATTAGCAATCTGTAGATGCCCATAAGTAGGGGCGCCTTTTGAATAGGCAACAGCGCACTTTTCCCACCTTGGGTCTATAAAGGGGTTTGGCCCATATGCCTGGCCGTAGGGCATATCGCCTTTGGTTGTGAAGGAGAGGGAATCGTTATTTAAAAATGCCTCTAAGAAGTTTTCCTGCCCAATAAATACTTTAGGAACATTTAACTCACCTAGTAATGATGTAGCCCATTGCAAAGCTACTTTGTAGTCAGATGTTGCTTGCACTTATTTTGTAAGTTCTTGAGCCACTAACTCTGCAATTTGTGCAGTGTTTAGCGCAGCGCCTTTACGAAGGTTATCGCCACACAAGAAGAGATCTAGTGCGTGGTCATCATCTAAAGATTGGCGAACACGTCCTACCCATGTTGGATCAGTTCCAACAACATCGGCTGGGGTTGGGAAAATATGGTTCTCTGGCTCATCAACTAAATGAACGCCCTCGGCTTTGCGCAGAACTTTTTGTGCTGCCTTGCGAGTTACCTTCTTCTTGAAAATTGCGTGAACCGCAAGTGAATGTGTTGTTAGTACTGGAACGCGAACACAGGTTGCAGAAACCTTTAACTTCTTCATTCCAAGAATCTTGCGGGATTCATTTCGAACCTTAAGTTCTTCAGATGAGTAGCCCTCTTCTTTCAGTGAACCTGCCCAAGGAATTACATTCAAGGCAAGTGGCGCTGGAAATGGGCCAAGGTCTTTAATAAATTCACGTGAGTCTCCTGCAGTATCACCAGCATTTGTTCCAGCTACTGATTTGATCTGAGAGCGCAGAGTATCGATGCCGCTTTGTCCAGCGCCAGATGCTGCTTGGTAGGAAGCAACTACAAGTTCTTTTAAACCAAATTCTTTATTTAGTGCGCCCATAGCAACAATCATGGAAAGAGTTGTGCAATTCGGATTAGAAATAATTCCCTTAGGACGCTTCTTGGCATCTTTTGGATTTACTTCTGGAACAACCAATGGAACTTGTGGATCCATGCGAAATGCACCAGAGTTATCGACAACTACTGCGCCTCTAGAAGCAGCGATTGGTCCCCACTGGGCAGAGATCTCATCTGGCACATCAAACATTGCAATATCAATTCCATCAAAGCTTTCTGGTGAAAGTGCAACAACTGTTAGTTCTTCCCCACGACACCAAAGCTTCTTTCCAGCGCTGCGCTCAGAGGCGATCAGGCGAATCTGGCCATAAACATTTGGACGTTTGGTGAGAATATCGAGCATGACGGTGCCAACTGCGCCAGTGGCGCCGACTACTGCAAGTGTTGGTAGCTTGCTCATCGTCCACTTCCCCCATAAACAACTGCTTCTACTTGATCGGCGTCAAGATCAAAAGCAGTGTGAGCTGCTCTCACGCCCTTATCTAGATCACTTTCGCGACAAATAATTGAGATGCGAATTTCAGATGTGGAGATCATTTCGATGTTCACGCCAGCATCAGCTAGGCATGAGAAGAAGTTAGCGGTAACACCTGGGTGTGAGCGCATACCAGCGCCTACTAGTGAAAGCTTTCCGATTTGGTCATCGTATTGAATTGAAGAAAAACCAATTTCACCTTGGATACGTTGCAAGATGGTAGTGGCATTTGATCCTTCGGTCTTTGGCAAAGTAAATGAAATGTCGGTAAGCCCAGTGGCCGCGGCAGATACGTTCTGCACAATCATGTCGATGTTGATATCGGCATCTGCAATTGCTTGGAAAATACGCGCTGCGATACCAGCGCGGTCAGGAACACCAACAACGGTGACCTTTGCTTCGCTTTTATCATGCGCGATTCCTGCGATTACTGCTTGTTCCATGTTAGTGCCGCCTTCCGGATGATCTTTAACCACCCATGTTCCTTCGTTGTTTGAAAATGATGACCTTACGTGAATTGGCATGTCATAGCGCCTTGCATATTCAACGCATCGAAGATGCAGAACTTTTGCGCCAGATGCAGCTAGTTCTAACATCTCTTCATAAGTGACAGTTTTTAATTTGCGAGCACTTGGCACAACTCGTGGATCGGCAGTAAAGATGCCATCAACATCGGTATAGATTTCACAAACATCTGCCTCTAATGCTGCTGCAAGTGCAACGGCTGTTGTGTCAGAGCCGCCGCGGCCAAGAGTGGTGACATCTTTTGTCTCTTGATTGATTCCTTGAAAGCCAGCAACGATTGCAATCGCGCCCTCGGCAAGTGCTTCGGTGATTCGCCCTGGAGCCACATCAATAATTCGAGCTCGGCCGTGGGTGGAAGTTGTTAGAACACCAGCTTGGGATCCGGTAAATGATCTTGCTTCATGGCCAAGATTGTTGATCGCCATCGCAAGTAGGGCCATTGAGATTCGCTCGCCAGCGGTTAGCAACATGTCGAGTTCACGGCCATTTGGCAGAGGAGATACTTGATTTGCAAGATCTAGAAGTTCGTCAGTCGTATCGCCCATGGCAGATACGACGACGACGACTTGGTGGCCAGCTTTTTTAGTGGCCACGATTCGATTAGCGACTCGCTTTAGCCCTTCGGCATCAGCGACGGAAGAGCCGCCATACTTTTGAACGATTAGGCCCACAGATGTAACCTCATGGATCTAATAATGAACCATAATCTAAAAGGATGTTAGAGGGAATAGGGAAGTTCTCATATATTGAGACGGCCCAGCCTCTCACATAGTGAGATAAATAGTGGAATCTTTATTCCAGCGTGCGCCGGCCCTCAAATGCTCGGCCAAGGGTTACTTCATCGGCATATTCCAAGTCGCCGCCAACTGGCAGACCAGAGGCAAGTCTAGAGATCTTGATGCCCATTGGCTTTAGCAATCTAGATAGATAAGTAGCTGTTGCTTCACCTTCCAAGTTTGGATCAGTAGCAATGATTACTTCTTGGATTTCCGTGGCGCCAAGTCTGGTTAGAAGTTCGCGAATACGCAGGTTCTCTGGGCCGATGCCATCAATTGGTGAGATTGCCCCACCTAGCACGTGATACTTGCCGCGAAATTCGCGGGTCTTTTCAATCGATAAAACATCCTTAGATTCCTCGACTACACAGATAGATGTTTGATCGCGCTTTGGATCGCGGCAGATCCGACACAAGTCATCCTCGGTGATATTGCCGCACTCAGTACAGAACTTAACTTTTTCTTTTACGGTGCGCAAAACTTCAACCAACCTTGATATGTCTACCCGCTCAGATTGAATGATGTGAAAAGCAATGCGCTGGGCTGACTTAGGGCCAATACCCGGCAGGCGACCTAATTCATCGATTAGATCTTGGATCGCACCTTCATACATTAATCAATTACCTTAATCATTCTGGGTTTCGCTAATTACTTTTGCGCCAAGTTCGCGCATCAATAACTCTTGACCACTCATGGCATCTTCATCACTCGGATCTTCAGTGGTGCGCACAGAAACCGGTGCATTTACTGTGGTGTCCACAAGGCACTCGATCTTTAGATCAAGCCCAGTCACATCAATGAAAGCTGCGCGAAGGATTTCATCACTACCTGATCTAGTAAAAGAATCACGAGCACCGGCATTAATAATTCCGATGGTGATCGCTTTCTCATCTACTGCCAACACATGAGCACTTGAAGAAAGCAGTGACCAGGTAAGGCGGCGGCGCTTTTTAACATTCTCAATTACCTCTGGCCAAAATCTGCGCAGTGCTGCAGCATCTAGTGGTCCAGTTGGTTTATTTGGGTTAGGTGTTGGTGGGGCCTGGCGAATTGGTTTAACAACTGCTTCATCTTTTTTCTCTGCAATGACTTCCTTTACCGCCTCAACTTTTTCGTGAACTTTTTCTTTTGGAATTGGCGCAGCTTTAACTTCTTCCACTGGTGCTGTTGAAAGTGGGGCTGCAATAGAACCAACTCGCTCAAGTCTTTCAATTCTGGAAAGTACGCTCACATCATCTGTGGCTGGAAGAAGAATGCGCCCACAAATGAGTTCAAGCATCAGCCTTGGGGCTGTTGCCCCACGCATTGAGGTAAGACCATCGGCGACGATATCTGCGCTTCTGATCAGGTTTGCCGTGCCAATAAAACTTGATTGTGAGCGCATCCGCTCCAATTGATCTTCTGGATATTCACGCAAGATATGCGATGCGCTCTCTTCAACTGCTGCCACAATAATTAGATCGCGAAGGCGCTCAAGGAAATCTTGGGTGAATCTGCGCGGATCATGGCCAGATTCAATAACTCGATCGATTGTTTTAAATAGCGTTGCAGCATCCCTAGCAGCTAGGGCGTCAATTGCTTCATCTAGAAGTGCGCCATCGGTATAGCCAAGTAATTGAATTGCAATCTCATAGGTAACGCCCTCTTTGCCAGCACCTGCTAGTAATTGTCCAAGTACTGAAAGTGCATCTCTAACTGAGCCACCAGAAGCGCGAACTACTAATGGGATTACACCCTTAGCAACTTTGATGCCTTCAGATTCACATACCTTTTCTAAGTGAGATGCAAGAATCCCAGGTGGTACTAACCGAAATGGATAATGGTGGGTTCGAGAGCGAATAGTTGAAATCAGCTTCTCTGGCTCTGTTGTGGCAAAGATAAAGAGAACGTGTGGTGGTGGTTCTTCTACTACTTTAAGTAGCGCATTTGCAGCGCCAGTTCCTAATTGGTGTGCTTCATCAATAATATAAATCTTGTATTTTGAATTTACTGGGGCAAAGAACGCTTTATCGCGAAGCTCTCTGGCATCATCTACTAAGCCGTGTGTAGCAGCATCAATTTCAATAACATCGATAGAACCTGGACCATTTGCAACTAAGTCTTTGCAAGATTGACATTTACCACAAGGGGTTGGGGTTGGTCCTTTTTCACAATTAAGTGAGCGGGCCATAATGCGAGCGCTGGAAGTTTTTCCGCAACCGCGTGGACCGGAAAATAAATATGCGTGATGAACTTTGTCAGCAGATAGTGCATTTGAAAGAGGCTGCGTCACATGATCTTGGCCGATTACTTCGGCAAATGTGGAGGGGCGATACTTTCGATACAAAGCTAATGACATCGCATATCACCTCTCTTCTTAACTTATCTATCTACTTATCTGACT
>CAIJOE010000010.1 GCA_903822245.1 uncultured Actinomycetes bacterium | reverse complement strand
GTTACCTTCAAGGTCGGCCATTACAATCCAAGTGGTATCGACATCTTCACTTTGTCCAATCTCAATTCTCTTGGCACCTAACTTCTCAAGGCGTGCCACTTCGGCTTCTTGATTATCTGGTCGAAGATCTAAGTGCAGACGATTCTTAAGAACTTTCTCATCTGGAACTTTCAAAAATAAAATATCTGGAAAACCTGAATTACTTGGATCATTTAACTCGCGTTCAATCCAATATCCGATTTCATCACCATCTTCACCAATTGACCAGCCAAGAACTTTGGCCCAGAATTCTGCCTGTGCTTTAGGATTATGTGCATCAACGGTTAAACATTGAATTGAAAGAGTCATGGGTAGAGGCTAGCAAATACGAAATTACATAATAAGTAGTTAACTAGCCTTCTTGCATTGTGGTTGGCTCACCGTGCACGTCAAAGATGGCAGCACCAAACAAAATGCTTGCTTGAATTAGCCTTCTTGCAGAGTTGTTGGCACACCATGTACATCAAGTACATCGGTTGAATTTGGCGTATTCGAGCCACCCAACTTCGAACCCTCGCCACTGCGATTTAACTTCATATCAGGGCGATGACCCTTCTCAATCACTGGAATCGAGCCTAAAACACCCTTTTGGAAGTCCTCAAAAGCCTGCAGAACTTCGCGCTTGGTATTCATAACAAATGGACCCATCCAAGCAACTGGTTCTTTAATCGGTTCGCCACCGAGAATAAATAACTCCATTTCTGGAGAACGTGATTCCTGCACATTTGCGGCACGCACAACAATTGTGTCGCCTTCGCCAAAGACAGTTAGCTGGCCCATTTGCACGGGGCGAGACTCTTCGCCAACAAATCCATGTCCGGCAAGTGTGTAAACCAGTGCGTTGTAATCCTTGCGCCATGGTAGACGAATTTCGGCACCTGGTTGAAGCGTTGCGTGAATTAAAGTAATCGGAGTCTGCGTTGAACCGGGGCCTTTATGTCCAGCTAGTTCGCCAGCGATAACGCGAATTAGCGCGCCGCCATCTTCGCTGGACAACAGCGCAACTTCACTCGCACGTAAATCTTGATAAGCAGGCGGCGACCACTTTTTGGCAGCAGGCAAGTTAACCCAGAGTTGGAAACCATGGAATAAGCCACCGCTCATCACTAAAGATTCAGGTGGAGTTTCGATATGAAAAATTCCAGCGCCAGCTGTCATCCATTGGGTATCGCCATCGGTAATTGTTCCACCACCACCGTTGTTATCGAAGTGATCGAAGATTCCATCAATAATGTATGTAACAGTTTCAAAACCGCGATGTGGATGCCATGGAGTTCCCTTTGGTTCACCTGGTGCATACTCCACTTCACCCATTTGATCTAAGTGAATGAATGGATCTAACTGGGCGATATCGACGCCGGCAAATGCGCGACGAACCGGAAAACCTTCACCCTCAAAACCTTGTGGCGCAGTTGTAATGCTACGAACCGAACGTGCCCGTGAACCAGCAACCGATTTTACGCGCGGAAGTACGGTGACATCGGCAACGGTTACTGCTGGCATTTATGCTCCCTTTTAGACTACGAATTCCCTACTTACTAAGGATAGTTGAACCTTCAACTATCTCGCAACTCGTGGGGTTTATAGGCCCTTAAGTGCGTTAACAACCTTGGTCAAAGAAGCTTTCGCATCGCCGAATAACAACATTGTCTTTGGGTCATAAAGCAATTC
>CAIJOE010000009.1 GCA_903822245.1 uncultured Actinomycetes bacterium | reverse complement strand
CGCTTCTTTGCTCCGCTATGCGTTTTCATCTTTGGCATTCGCTAACCTCCCAGTTAGTTATCTTCTGAAACTGCTACTACTTCTTCGGCTAAAATTTTTGGTTCATCTTTCTTCTTCTCGGCCGACTTATTCTTGCTAGCGGTCTTCTGCTGAGCAGCTGATTGGCCCTTTTTGACGTTCGTTCCTAATACCATCGTCATACTTCGTCCCTCTTGCTTTGGGGCAAATTCAACAAACGCTACTTCGGATAATTCTTCTGCTAACTTCATAAGTAAGCGATAGCCGATTTCTGGCCTTGCTTGCTCACGACCGCGGAATTGAATGGTCACCTTTACCTTGTCGCCACCTTTTAAGAATTTTTCAATATGATTTCGTTTAGTTTCGTAATCATGTGGCTCAATCTTTGGGCGAAGTCGCATTTCCTTCACAACAATGTGTGTTTGATTCTGACGTGCCTCGCGAGCCTTCTGCGCGATTTCGTATTTGTACTTACCGAAATCCATTACCTTGCAGACTGGTGGCTGGGCATCTGGTGCAATTTCTACGAGATCTAAACCGACTTCATCAGCTAATTTCAAAGCTGCATCGATATCGACTACGCCAACTTGCTCTCCGTCAAAACCAATCAAACGAACTTGTGGAACACGAATTCGATCGTTGATTCTTGGCTCAGATGTGCTGATAATTCCCCCAATTCCTTTAAGTTGCAGGTGGAGGTAGTCGCTTTAATATGACCGTGAACCAATTCGATCAAAAATCGAATCAATCGGCCTTACTTGACCAGCTAGCCGAGGCTAAGAAGGTGGGAGCGACAAACTCCACTTGATGGGTAGAGATTACCTGATGGATCCTCAGATCTAAAATCCGGGGTAAATCAAGCGTGACCTAGCAGCCTATTAGCCACCAATGGCATGAACGCCACCATCAACATGAATGATCTCACCGGTGGTCTTTGGAAAGAAGTCTGAGAGAAGTGCAACTGCGCCTTGGGCTGCAGGAATTGGGTCGGAAACATCCCAACTTAGTGGCGCTCTGCTGTTCCACACATCCTCAAACTGTTCAAAGCCGGGAATTGATTTAGCGGCCATAGTCTTGATAGGTCCCGCAGCAATCAAATTACATCGGATGTTCTCAGATCCCAAATCCCGAGCCAGATAACGATTAGCAGATTCTAAACCAGCTTTTGCTACGCCCATCCAGTCATATTTAGGCCAGGCTACAGTCGCATCAAAAGTTAATCCGACGATACTTGCGCCTCTCTCTTTTTGAATTAGCGGCTTACAAGCCATTGCTAATGATTTATAGGAAAAAGTTGATACATGAACCGCGGTTGCCACATCAGCCCATTCAGTATTAAGGAAATTTCCACCAAGGGCGGCTTCAGGTGCGAAACCAATTGAATGCACAATTCCGTCTAAATGCGGGAAATGCTCTTTAAGAACACTGGACAAATTACTCAGATGTTCGCTATTGGTAACATCTAACTCTATTACTGGAGCAGGCTTTGGGAGTCGGGCTGCAATTCGGGTAGTGATACTAAGGGCTCGTCCAAAAGAACTCAAAACCACATTTGCTCCTTGCTCCTGGGCTATGCGAGCAATATGAAATGCGATCGAAGATTCAGTTAATACACCGGTTACCAAAACATTCTTATCTTGAAGGATTGCCATTCTTAATGCCCCATTCCAAGTCCGCCATCTACTGGGATGACTGCTCCGGTAATATAACTTGCTTCTTCTGATGCTAAGAATGCCACAACACCAGCTATTTCTTCTGGCGTGCAAAATCGTTGGAGTGGTACTGCACTGATAATTTCAGCTTTGCGCTTTTCATCTAGCACCGCAGTCATATCCGTATCAACAAAACCAGGTGCAACAACATTTGCAGTAATGCCCCTGCTACCGAGTTCGCGGGCCAATGAACGCGCCATCCCGATTAAACCACTTTTCGTCGCAGAGTAGTTAACCTGTCCAGCTGATCCAAGAAGTCCAACAACGGAACCTACGAATATCATCCTGCCTGATCTCTTCTTCATCATTCCGCGAGTGCAGGCTCGCGCTACTCGAAATGCCCCGGTTAGGTTCGTTTCAACAACCGCAAGAAAATCTTCATCGCTCATACGCATAACAAGCCCATCCTTTGTTATGCCCGCATTAGCAACCAATATGTCTACTCCACCAAATTTTTCATCGATTTCATTAATTGCAGCATCCACACTTTTCGTGTCAGTTACGTCCATAATCACACCGTCTAAACCTTCGGGAGCATTACCGCTCCTATGGCTTACGACTACTTGATAGCCACGAGATTTAAAATCTCGAGCAATAGATAGCCCAATACCGCGGTTACCCCCTGTTACGAGCACGACCTTCTTTTCACTCACAGGAGAAACTTACTTGTTACTACGGCGTACCCAAAGCGCTTTTGAGCAAGGCGCCAAGTTAATTTAATCATTCAGTCGATCAGCCTCTATTGTTGCGCTATGAAAATCGGCAGAAAGCCAACCAGACCAGCGGCAATTACAACTGCTGGAAAGAGCCTTTCAAGTGACCAATCAGGCCGAGCCAAGCGCTATTTCATATCAATGATGATTCGAACCCTCTGCTTTATTCTTTCGGTAATACTGCCCAGCCCATATCGATGGTTCACTCTGGTAGGCGCAGTTTTTCTTCCTTATGTTGCCGTAGTGATTGCCAATGCTGGGCGCGAAAATATCAATAAGAAAACTATAAACTTTGATCAAGGGCCAAAAGGAATTGGGAATTAGCCAAACAGGCTTTCGATGAAACGATTCTTTCGTCCCTCAGAGCTCATACAAACCGCATTGGCTTTGGCTCTTGTCTTCTTGTGTTTGCTCGCCTCACAATGGCAATTGCATCGAGGTCAGGCTAGGTCAGATTTGAACAAAGTAATCACTCAGAATCTAGCGGCAGCACCTCTAAATGCAGAGGCGTTTTTGAGATTGAATCCTTCGCGCGATCAATTAAGAAGTGCGAAGATAAGCGGAAATTTTGATTTGTCCCATCAGTTACTAGTTCGAGATCGATACAACAATGGGGTCTATGGCTTTGAAGTCTTACAACTTTTTCAAACCGCTAATGGTGCCAAGTATTGGGTCAACCGAGGTTGGGTAAAGGCTGGGAAAGATGCAAAGACTGCGCCGACAATTCCTCCGATAACAAATCAATTACTATCGATCAATATTCGCATTAGGGCTGAAAATCTAGCCCCCCAAATTGCCGGAAGTTTCTTTGCCGTCTCTTCACCTAAGCGCATTTCTCATCTTGGGAATGTTCAGGGCGTAGGGGCAGCCAACTACTACCTCGATTTATTGCCGAGCGATTCAATTTCCCCTTTAACGGAAATAGAAATTCCTGAGATTTCTAATGGTCCACACTTTGCATACGCCATACAGTGGCTCGCGTTTGCAGTAATGATTTGTATCGGGCGTTTTTTGTTATTCCGTAACCCCAAGAGACTGGCGTTGGAATAGATCGAAATAAAGTCCCCCTAAAGCAACTAGCTCTTCATGTCGTCCGTGCTCGACGATCCTGCCATTTTCTAAGACCAAAATTTGATCCGCATTTTGAATTGTCGAGAGTCTGTGAGCAATCACCACACTAGTTCTGCCTTGCAACGCAGTTTCAAACGCCTTTTGAACAAGCGCCTCATTCTCAGAATCTAAGTGAGCCGTAGCCTCATCAAGAATTACGATTTTCGGTGCTTTAAGTAGTAACCGCGCAATAGCAAGTCGCTGCTTCTCGCCTCCAGAAAGTCGATGACCACGTTCTCCAACTACGGTGTCAAAACCATTTGGAAGTGAGCGAATGAAGTTGCCTATTTGGGCAGCGTCACAAGCCACGAGCAATTCTTCTTCAGTTGCATCGCTTTTTGCATAGCGAAGATTTTCACGAATACTTTCGTGGAACATATGCGAATCTTGTGTGACTACTCCAATTAGGGCTCGCAGATCAGTAATTTTAAGTTCCTTGATATCAATGCCATTAATAGAAATCGATCCAGAAGTTATGTCGTAGAGCCGTGGGATTAGCGCCGAGATTGTGCTTTTACCAGCGCCAGAAGGACCAACAATCGCCGTTAGTGTTCCAGCTTTAACTTCAAAGCTAATACCCGAAAGTACTTGCCCACTCTCCACGATCTCTGGTTTAGCGGCACTCTCTAATGACGCAAGAGAAATCTCTGAGGCTTTGGGATATGAAAAATGTACATTCTCGAATTTCAGGGTTGGCGAATCAAAGCTTATAATCTTTGGAGTCTTGGGGTCCTTGACCATTGGTTCCAAATCTAAGACTTCAAATACTCGCTCAAAGGAAACTAGCGCCGACATGATGTCGACTCTCACATTTGAAAGCGCTGTGAGCGGGCCATAGAGTCTGGCCAGTAAGGCGGTGATGGCAAGAAGAGTCCCCACGGTGATTGCCTTGTTTATTGCCAGATGTCCGCCAATTCCATAAGCGAATGAAGTTGCGACCGCAGCAACTGATGTCATTGCGATAAAGAAAATTCTATTAAGCATCGCAATGCTCACACCCATATCAGCAACTTTTCGTGCTTTACTTGAGAAGATTTGTAATTCTTTCTGATTATCGGCATAAAGTGAGACCAATAGCGCGCCAGAAACATTGAATCTCTCAGTCATAGTTGAAGACATTTCCGCATTCAACTCAAATGATCGCCTGGTGTAGCTCTGTAATTTCTTGCCGATCCATTTAGTTGGTATTAGAAAAACTGGTAAAAGGAGCAAGGAAACTATAGTTATTTGCCATGACAAAGTTAACATCGCGATAGTCACCAAAATCAGGCTAAGTGAATTACTAATCACGCCAGACAAAGTAGCGGTAAAAGCTTGCTGGGCTCCGATAACATCAGAGTTAATTCTTGAAATTAACGCGCCGGTCTGCGTACGGGTAAAGAATGCTATTGATTGTTTTTGAATGTGACCAAAAACCTGGGTTCGTAAGTCATATATGAGCCCTTCGCCAATCCGACTAGAAAACCATCGTCCCGCCATATTGAATGCGGCATCACCAACAGCAAATAAACCGACAAGTATTGCAAGGCGCGTTACTACATCCCCTCTCCCCGGGATGACGCCCTTATCGATTAGCGAGCGAAGGAGTAGTGGGGTGGCAACAACCAAAACTGCATCAACTACTACTGTTGCTAGAAATACGGCTAAATAGTTTTGATATGGCTTGGCAAAGCCAGCAATTCTTTTTAAAGTTCCAGCCTTAAGCTTCTGGTTTTTTACTGACTGATCTGTCGTAAGGGAACGCATGGCCATCCACTGGCTGTGCATGGACATTAATTACTCAAATCAAACAGTAAAGCCAATGGCACGCAATTGTTCGCGTCCATCGTCGGTAATCTTGTTGGGGCCCCAAGGCGGAAGCCAAACCCAATTAATTTTTACATCTGAAGCTAAGTCCTGAAGAACTGAATGTGTTTGGTCTTCAATCACATCCTGAAGTGGACAAGCAGCCGATGTGAGGGTCATATCAAGTGTGACGATATTGCCCTCATCTAGGCGCATGTCATAAACAAGTCCCAAGTCGATTACATTGATTCCTAGTTCGGGATCAATCACATCTTTCATTGCCTCGGTGACGTCATCTAACGTAGTATTTTTTTCGCTCATTATTCCCCTAGTTTATCTTTACTTTGTAAAACCGCATCTTTAAACGCCATCCAACCCAGAAGGGCACACTTAATACGTGCTGGAAATTTAGAAACGCCGGCAAGTGCCACTGCATCCTCCAGTACTTCTTCATCCCCACTCTTTGTACCCTTGCTTTGCATAAGGTCTGTGAATTCTCCCAAAATCTCAAAAGCGCTATCAATATCTTTACCTAAAACGAGTTCGGTCATAATTGAGGTGCTGGCTTGTGAAATTGAGCAGCCCACCCCATCCCAAGAAATGCCAGCTACTTTGCCCGCTTGGACTTGAATATTTAGTGTGATTTCATCCCCGCAACTTGGATTTACGTGATGAACCTGAGCGGTATAGCTCTCATTTAGATTCTTGTGTTTCGGATTCTTATAGTGATCCAAGATAACTTGTTGGTATAGCGAGTCGAGTTCCATGTCAGACCTTGAAATATTTCTGCGCACGATCAATTGAATCTATCAAAATATCAATATCTTGGAAATCGTTGTATAGGTAGAAGGAGGCTCTTGTGGTCCCGGTAATACCGAACTTCTTCATGAGTGGCCAAGCACAGTGATGTCCCGTACGAACTGCAACGCCGTATTGATCCAAAACTTGTCCAACGTCATGGGGGTGAATACCGTCAACCACAAAGGAGATTACGGCTCCCCTATCCTTTAAATCCTTTGGCCCAATAATTCTCACACCACTTAGTGCAGAGAATTTTTCAAGCGCGTAGCCAGTTAATTCCTCATCATGGGCTGCAACATTTGCCATTCCAAGTTTTTGCAAATAATCAACGGCTGCACCTAGACCTACTGCTTGTGCCATATTGGGAACTCCAGCTTCAAATTTACGAGGTGCCGGTGCCCAAGTAGCATTTGTCATAGTTACCGATTCGATCATCGACCCGCCAAATAGAAATGGCTCCATGCCCGCTAAATGTTCTGCCTTTGCCCAAAGTACTCCAACACCAGTAGGACCTACTGCTTTGTGCCCGGAGAAGGCTAAGAAATCTATGCCTAGAGATTGCACGTTTACTGGAAAATGTGGGACGGATTGACAGCCATCAAGTACGAAAAGTGCCCCAACTTTATGGGCTATTGCTGCAATCTCGGAGACTGGATTTATTGTTCCAAGAACATTTGACTGATGAGTTAATGCGACTATTTTTGTTCGACTATTAATTAATTCAGATGCGTTGGATAAGTCCAATCTTCCATTTGAATCCACATCAAACCAAGCAAGCTCAGCACCAGTTCTCTTTGCAAGCTGTTGCCATGGGATCAGATTTGCGTGGTGTTCCATCTCGCTTAGAACTATTCGATCACCTGATTTAATTTCATATCTACTTCCTGATTTGGAATTTCCGAGTGAATAGGCAATCGCATTCAAACTCTCCGTAGCGCTCTTAGTAAAAATAACATCATCAACATTTGCACCTATAAAACTTGCCACTTTCTGGCGAGCACCCTCATAGGCTGCGCTAGCTTCTTCAGCTAGCAAATGTGAGCCCCTGTGTACGGCTGCATTATTTTTTTCATAGAATTCACGCTCTGCATCCAAGACTTCACGTGGTTTCTGGGAAGTTGCTCCGCTATCAAGATAAACCAGGCCGCTATTCCCGCGCATGACCTTTGAGAAGATAGGAAAATCTTTCCTAACTTCTACTGGGTCAAATTTTTTGCTCATCAGCTATGCAGTGATGTACTCCGCATAACCCTTCTCCTCAAGCTTATCTGCAAGCTCTGGCCCGCCTTCTTCAACAATTCGGCCAGCCGCAAAAACGTGAACAAAGTCTGGTTTGATGTAACGCAAGATTCTTGTGTAGTGCGTGATCAACATAATTCCAAGATCACTACTACCCTTAATCCGATTCACACCCTCGGAAACAATGCGAAGAGCATCAACGTCAAGCCCAGAATCTGTCTCATCTAAGATGGCAAACTTTGGCTTTAACAATTCAAGTTGCAAAATTTCATGGCGCTTCTTTTCCCCACCAGAGAAACCTTCGTTAACTGAACGTTCCGCAAAATTCGGATCCATGTTTAGCGCGGCCATAGCCTCCTTAACTTCGCCGACCCAAGTTCTAACCTTTGGAGCCTCACCACGAATGGCTGTTGCTGCAGTGCGCAGAAAATTAGTTACAGAAACTCCTGGTACCTCTACCGGATATTGCATCGCAAGGAATAGACCAGCCTTTGCGCGCTCATCAACACGCATCTCAAGGGCATCTGCGCCATCTAGGGTTACTGAACCACTGGTTATTTTGTATTTAGGATGACCCGCGATTGAGTAAGCCAAAGTTGACTTACCAGAACCATTTGGTCCCATGATCGCATGTGTTTCACCTGACTTAATTACTAAATCTACTCCACGAAGGATTTCTTTGTCTCCAGCCTCAGTTGTTACTGATACATGTAGGTTCTTGATCTCTAAAGTACTCATTAGTTTGCTCCTGTTTTCTCATTGATTGTTAACAAATCTCCGGACTTTTCCACACTAAAAACTTCAAGACTCTCGACGGCTGGAAGTGTGAGGGCCTCACCTGTTCGCAGATCAAATTCTGCGCCATGCAACCAGCACTCAATTTTAAAACCCGTAACATCGCCTTCTGAAAGAGCTGCTTCAGAATGAGTACAGGTATCGGCAACCGCAAAAACTTCTTCACCAACTCGAGTTACACAGACAGGTTTTCCCGATACAACAATTCGTACAGGTTTTCCCGGCGTAAGAGTTGAAAATTCAAGTTGGGTCATTATGAAACAACCTTTTCTAGTTCGCCATCAATTTGCACCATCAAGCGCTCTTCGATCACTTCATCCTTAATCTTGCTTACAATTTCCTGGAAAAAACCACGAATAACTAATCTCCGTGCAACATCTGCCGGAATTCCGCGGGATTCGAGGTAGAAAAGTTGCTCATCATCAAATCGGCCAGTCGTTGACGCATGGCCAGCTCCGACAATCTCACCAGTTTCTATTTCAAGATTTGGCACAGAATCTGCTCTAGCACCATCGGTTAACAAGAGATTGCGATTCAATTCATATGTGTCAGTACCTTCTGCGGCAGCGCGAATATATACATCACCGATCCACACAGTACGAGCCTTATCTCCAGCCAAGGCTCCCTTGTAATTAACTCTGCTCTTTGCATTTGGAACATTGTGATCAACATGCATCCGATGCTCTAGATGTTGCCCATCAGTTGCAAAATAGAGTCCAGAAAGTTCAGCGCTAGACCCAGGTCCAGAATATTCAACAGTTGGGAGCAAACGAACAACGCTTCCCCCGATTGTTACTACTGTTGAATTGAATGTTGCATCTTTACCAATAACAGCATGTTGTCTTCCAAGGTGAACAGTCTTTGGACCCCACTCTTGAAGGCAAATTAAGTTAAGTGTTGAGCCAGTTGCTAAGGAAAATTCAATATCTTCAGCAAGGATGGCATTACCTGCGTTTTCAATAATCAACGTACTGTGTGAGTTTGCCTCGGCTGTCTCCAAAACTCGAGTCGCCTCCGGTTGCCCATCAGCTGTATTGCGTTTCAACACGATTCTTTCGCTAACTTCAGCATTCTCAGCAATAACAACATGTGTAACTTCCTGTGCCGCTTGTCGCACGCGAAGTGTTGCCTCGTCTGTCGTAGACGAAATCGGTCCAAGATCTGAAGATTTCTTAATCTCAATAGAGACTCCAGCGGGTAGGGCAGATGCATAAAGTGAGTTAGTCGACGCTAGCTCCACACTCGTGTCTAACAATCCAGCAAGTCGATTTAGCGGAGTAAAACGCCAGGGCTCTTCGCGACCAGATGGTGCTAAGTAATTTGTTGGAAGTGACATCTATCCAACAGCGCCTTCCATTTGAAGTTCAATAAGGCGGTTTAGCTCCAACGCGTATTCCATTGGAAGTTCGCGAGCAATCGGTTCAATAAATCCACGGACAATCATTGCCATAGCTTCGTCTTCCGATAATCCA
This sequence comes from uncultured Actinomycetes bacterium, assembly GCA_903822245.1. GTDB lineage: Bacteria > Actinomycetota > Actinomycetes > Nanopelagicales > Nanopelagicaceae > AAA044-D11. The sequence continues at coordinate 443 of CAIJOE010000009.1, read as the reverse complement.
CGAGACATCAGATAGAACAACTGATCATCAGAAATCTTAGAGACAGTTGCTTCGTGGCCCATCGATACGTCGTCTTCTCTAATATCAACATACGGATAGGTATCAGAACGAGAGATTGTGTCGACTAGAAGTGCATCGCACTTAACTGTTGATTTAGAGTGGTGAGCACCTTCTTGAATCTGGACTAGGCCACGATAGGAAGTTCTACCTCCGCCGCGTGCCACAGACTTTGAAATGATTGTTGATGATGTGTAAGGAGCGGCATGAACCATTTTTGCTCCGGCATCTTGATGTTGACCTGCCCCAGCAAATGCGATTGAAAGCGTCTCACCCTTAGAATGTGGGCCCATAAGAAAGACTGCTGGATATTTCATGGTTACTTTAGAGCCAATATTTCCATCAATCCACTCCATGGTCGCACCTTCAGCACAGGTTGAGATCGG
>CAIJOE010000008.1 GCA_903822245.1 uncultured Actinomycetes bacterium | reverse complement strand
GCGATGGAAGTTGCCCGCAATTTTGATGCCAGGGTCATTGTGGAAAAGTTCCAAGAAAAGGCTCGTTATCTTGAGTGCTCAGTTCTTGAAGATGGTCAGCGACAGGTATACATATCTACCATCCTAGAAACCAAATTGAAGAACGGCACCGACCTTCTAAATTATGTCTCTCGAATGGATTCAGATAACTACGAACATATTTTTCCCTCAGACCTTTCGGAAGAAGTTGTTACAAAGATTAAAGATTACGCAGAGCAAGTATTTGAAGCTACAAAGTCATCTGCTTATCTGCAGGTCAAGTTTGTTATAAACCAAGAGAATGAATTGATGGTCCTTGGGGCCACAAACCATCCATATCTAGGTAAAGACGGAACCTTTGCAAAAGTTTGGTTGGAATCTGGCTTGGAGTATGAAGATTTTATTGATTCCTCAATTGCAGAGGGTCTTAATCGTCCTGCTGGTTTGGATTAAGCCTTACTTCTTGATTTATAAGCAGCTTCAAATACAGTTTTAAATCCATTTTCAACCCAAGCACTTCTTCCAACGAAGAGGCCATCGCAAATTACTGAATAAAAAGGCGCATTTTCTTCTTGGACTGATCCGCCATAAAGTATTGCTGTTCCACTGCGATTAAGGCCAATTAATACCGAACGGATAAGTTTGATTGACTCAGCAACATAAATTGGATCAGCTGCTTCACCGCTTTGCCCGATAGACCAGACTGGCTCATAAGCGATCATTAATGGATTCTTTGGGATTGCGCCAAGAGGTTCCATTTGGGCTTTAAATACCTGAAGTCGTTCTTTGGGATCATCCGTTTTTTCTAATTCCCCGATACAAAGCAGGGTGTTGACTTTATGGTCACTCAATTTGCGAAGTTGAATCCCAACTAAAGGCCCGTCTTCTCCCAAACCGCGACGCTCGGCATGGCCAGCCATAACCAAATCGCTTCCTACTTCAGAAAGTAATCGCGCGCTAACTTCTCCAGTTAAATTCGGACCAGTTGTATAGGTGACGTTCTGGGAACCTATCCAAACATTAGAACCGGCGGCTAGGGTCTTTAGCTCACCGAAGAGTGGATCTGGTGGCAGAACAAAGAATTGAACATCTGGGTGTTGTTTCGACAAAACAATTGCTGATTTAACTATCTCTATGTGGGAGAGACGGTCTAAATCACGCTTAGTGTTTGTGCCGAAATAGAATTTAGACGGCATTTCCCGCATCATCAAAGAACATCACGTTCTCATTTGCCACAGTTGTCCAAACATTATTCTCAAGTTGGCGTCCTAAGTAGTGAGGAACTCTTGCCTTCACGGTTAGATCCCCGTAAGCAAGGTTTAATAAATACTGGCCACCTGTGCCAAGAGATTTGCTAAGGATCCTTGCACTTACTGAGCCAGGGGTTTGGCTATTGCTCACACTTATTCCCTCAGCACGCACTCCAAGTGTTTTAACTTGAGCGGCTTTAGCGCCTAGTGGAATTGATTGTGAGAACAGGGCTGAACCAATGTCATTGCCTTTAACGTTGATAAACTTATCAACAACGAAATTCATTCCTGGGTTTCCTAGGAACCAACCAGCAAATTCACTCTTAGGGTTCTTATAGATCTCACTTGGGCTATCGCACTGCATGATCGAACCATCCTTCATGAGCGCAATCTGATCGGCCAGAGTCATCGCCTCAGTCTGATCGTGCGTCACATAGATAATTGTCTGCTTTAAGCGAGAGAAAAGTTCCTTTAGTGAGCGCTTCAACTCGAGCTTTGCAGTGATATCAATGTTGGTGATTGGCTCATCAAAGAGAATAATTCGAGGCTGGCGAGCTACTTCGCGGCCTACCGCAATCTTTTGACGGGTTCCGTTATCCAATTCATCTACTTGAGCCTTTAAGTGCTCAGTAATTCCAAGTAGCTCTGCTACCTCATCTACTCGCTTAGTGATTTCATCTTTACTTAGTTTTTCAGAAAGGAGTGGCAATTCGAGGTTTCTGCGAACGCTTGTTCCCTTATAGATAACTGGATACTGGAAAACCATTCCAATATTTCGTCTACGAGTTGGAACATTTGTCGCTTCAAGGTCGTCGAAGAAAACTTGTCCTGAAGTTGGCTCTTCTAGTCCTGCGATGATTCTCATCATTGTGGTCTTGCCGCAGCCAGATGGCCCAAGTAGAACTGTTACAGATGATTTTGGAATAGTGAAGGTGATGTCGTTAAGCGCCTTCAAACTACCAAAATGCTTACTTACATTCTTTAGGTGAATATCATTCATGATGCTTACCTTCTCCAATCTTCACTTCAGAATCAGCCCGGAATAATTGGATAGCATGAGGCAAAATAGAAATTTTGATCTTTGCTTCCTCCACGATTTTCAGGTTTTCTTCATCTGTACGCGAAATAACCGTCACAAGCATGCGGTCTTTAACTTTCAAGTAAATAACATTCTCGGAACCCAGGTTTTCAACCAAGGCAACAGTTGCCTCTAAAGTGATTGCCTTAGCGTTTTCACCGATAACTATTCCTTCCGGGCGGATACCAGCAATAGCATCACTAATTCCATCTGGTGCGTTTACCTGAGCTGAAAAAATATCAGATGTGAAGGTGCCGTTTGAAATCTTGCCAGGAACAAAGTTTGGCTCTGGGAAACCAAGTGCGCTCATTGATTGCACTGTTTGTGGATTGTCATAGACATCAGTTAATGAGCCCTGTTGCACAATCTTTCCTTTGGAAAGAACCAAAACAGTTTTGGCCAGGGAAAGGGCTTCTAGGGGATCGGAAGTAACATAAATGAATGCAACTTTAAGTTCTTCTTGGGTGCGACGTAAATCATCGATTAGCCGCTCACGAAGCTTAAAGTCCAGACCAACAAGTGGGTCATCAAGTAAATAAACGTCGGTTGTTATTACAAGCCCACGAGCAATAGCAATACGCTGCTTTTGACCACCTGATAATTCAGTTGGCTTTTTGTGGAGCAAATCTTCAATGCGCAGTAATTCGGCAACACGATTTACTGCCTTCTCTTTATCAGCATCTGAAGCCTTTATTAAATTCAGCGGATATTCAATATTTTCTCGAACTGAATAGTGAGGAAACAATGCAAATGACTGCGGAATATAACCAATATTACGTGATCCGGCATTCTTATTAGTCACATCTTCGCCACGAACAATTACTTCACCAGCATCAATTCTTTCTAGTCCCATAATTGAACGAACCAAAACTGACTTTCCATTACCGGGCTTGCCCCAAATAACCGAGAAGTCATTGATGTTAACGCTGAAAGAAAGGTCATCTAAGACAACCTTTGATCCGTAGGACTTACTAAGTCCCGATACTTTAAATGCCAATTCACTCATGAATAATCCTTCTTAAATCTTTGTTCGGCCGAGGTTGACTAGCGCTGGCGCTAACCAAATAGAGAACACGATGATTACGGCAACGATTAGAATTATGAAAAGCGTCTTTCTAATAGTGCGCCAAGCGCCCCATTCTGGGTTGACATTTCCAAGTCCGATTTGGATTGGGACGAATGCGAATAAGATGAAGAATCCCCAGCGATAAATTGGGTAGTAAAGACCTTGTGCCATAAGAACAAGTGAAAAACCAAGGATATAGATATTGCGTAGTTGCCATCGACTAGCAAAAGGAGCTTTAGGTTTCATTTTTATACCTCTCCTCTAACAGTTCCGAAGGTAAGACCCACTAAAAGATACTTTTGGAAGGCAAAGATTGTGATTGCTAGTGGCAATACATAAATGGTGCCAATTGAAGCAACAAAGGACCAATCTAAGTGGCCGTCTTTAGTGATTGAAGTGAAAAGTCCTACTGGAATTCCATAAGAGTGAATTCCACCTAATTGGAAGTTAAAGAGGAACTCATTCCAAACAAAGATAATGTTGAAAACAAATGCCGCAACTAAACCTGGCCGTAATTGAGGCAAGATAAGTTTGAACATAACATGAAGTCTTGAAGCTCCATATACAAAGCCTGTTTCATCAAACTTGGTAGAAACTCCATCGATAAATCCTTTTAAGATCCAAACTGAGAATGGGATCGAGAACATCGTATAGAAGAGAATCAAGCCCAGGAATGAATCCTGCAGATGCACCAAGTTATAGAGCTGGAAGAATGGAATAACTAGCGCTGCAGCTGGTACAAAGCGACTTGAAAGCAACAAGAACATAAGAAAATCTGTTCCGGCTGGCTTGAAACGAGAGAATGAATAAGCAGCAAGGAATGAGATAAGAATTGCCAAAGCAACAGCCGTGAAGGAGTAAATAACGCTATCTAGAAAATATTTAGCGGTATTTCCGTAAGAAATAGCCTCAGTAATATTTGAAAGAGTTGGCACGAAAATCCACTTAGGTGGGAAATTCAACACATACTGCTTTGGCTTGAGCGCACTGCCAATAATCCAAGCAATTGGTAGAAAGAAAATTAATGAAACAAGCCAAGCACCTACCGTGCTTAATTTAATCGGGCCAGATTTGCGCCTTGGTTTCATGAAATCATCGGCCATGCTCATGCCTCCTTTCGGCTCTTGAGGTTTAATACATAGAGATAAATTGAAGTCAATGAAATCGCGATAAATAGCAAGAACACTGATATTGCTGATGAATAGCCAAGGTTGAATGATTTAAAGGCGTATCGATAAAGACTCAGCGCGATAAGTTCGGTCTTATCTCCAGGCCCACCATCTGTCATGATCAAACTTAGGTCCATAGTTTTAAAGGCGTCGATGGAACGAAGCAAGATTCCGAGCATAAGAATAAATTTTGCGTGAGGCCAAACAACAGTTTTAATAACTGTGAACAGTGGCAAGCGATCAATTGATGCTGCTTCTAATTCCGCTTTTGGTACTGATCCAAGTGCAGCTAAAGTCATAAGCGCCATAAATGGTGTCCACATCCAGGTATCTACAACTAGAAGTGTTGGGAAGGCTAAGGATTGGGATGTTAGAACATCAATTTTGGCGATTCCAAAAATTTGGAGGAAATAGTTTCCTACTCCAAAGTTAGGGTCAAGAATTAACTTCCAGAACAAAGCTGAAGCCACGGGTGTTACAACCATCGGTGTGAAAAGAAGTGTTAGCGCAAGGCGTCGGCCGCGCAGTTTGTCATTGCGCCAAAACAGGACGCCGATCAAGATTCCTAGTGTTGTTTGAAAAATTATGGCAAAAGCCAAGAAAACGAAGGTTCTATTTACTGCATGTGCCACCTGTTGGTCTGCAAGGAAGCTTTGGTAATTTGAAAGCCCAACATAGTGAGGGGCGTTTGAGGAAATTAACTTGTAGTCGTTAAAACTTAAGCCAAGCATCCAAAGTGTTGGGACTATATTGAAAAAACCAAAAAAGGCTAAAACCGGAATCAATAACTTCCAGCCAAAGGATTTTTCTCCTTTTTGACCAGATTTTGATTTAGCTTTTATTGCTTTATCTTTCGAAGCAAATTTGACGCCCAATTGTCCCCCTGGTTATTAATTTTTCTTAACTATCTAATAATGGAGTGTTCTCCCAGCCCTACCTTAGTAGGACTGGGAGAACATTTACACCCTTTACTTTTTTCTTTTTTCAGTGACTCAAATTAGAGAGTCATTGAATCCGTTCCCTTAGGAGGAGCGGTCTTTGTACGTCCAGCCTTGAACAGAATTTGCTGTTGCTTTGCAGCTGCGTATTCAAGTGCATGTGCTGCACTCTTAACTGTTCCAGCAGCGAAACCATTGAAGGCTTCTTGCTGAACTGCAAGCATTTCAGAATATTCAGGCAAGTGCCAGAAGTCGATTGAACGGCCTTCCTTCAACATGTAAAGGAATGGCTTCACGTAGTGAGCGAAGTTTGCATACGCTGGGTTAGCACAATCTGCTGCTGTCCAAGGTAGGCCACCGTTCTTCAAGATGAATAGATCTTGTGCTTCCTTTGACTGCCACCACTTTAGGAAGTCAACGGCAACGCGCATGTGATCTGCATCGTTGTATGCGTTGATTACCCAAGGCTGACCGCCCATTGCACCAATGATCTTGCCATTGAACTTAGGTAGTGGAATTGCCATTACCTTCTCAATTGGGACCATATCTGACTTCATTGCAAGACCTACTGCGCACCATTGGTAGGCAGAGAAGACTTTGCCCTTGGTGAACAAGTCGATAACGCCGCCGATATCAATCTTTGCGAAGTTAGCTGGCTGGTACTTCTTTAGGCCTACGAAGTGCTCCATTGCCTTTGCGTTAACAGCTGAGTTTAGAATGCCGTAGACGTTATTTGTCTTTGCATCCCAAATCTTTCCACCTGTTGAATAAGCAAATGGATAGTAAGCGCAAGAGAACATGTCGTATGACTTGTCATACATCATTGTTGTTCCATACATACCCTTATCTGGGCGATGGAAGAATTCGATTACCTTTTCGAATTCGCTCTGCTCAATATTTTCATACTCTGCGTAAGTAACAGGTAGCTTCTTGCCATACTTGGCCTTGAATGCTGCTTGTTCCTTTGGATCATCCAACATGTCCTTACGTAGGTATACGCCTTGAACGTCTGGCATTTGTGGGAATCCCCAACGCTTGCCAGAACCATCTGGGTAAACCTGGTAGGTGCTTGTTACTAGAGATGAGTAAGGCTTCTTATCCATAGTTGGGTTTAACTTAAAGACATCATCTGCCTTTACGATCCAACCTGGCTCTGCAAGAGCTCCGAGCCACTGTGAGTCAACAACCATGATGTTAAATTGTTGAGACTTAGAAGCTAGTGTTGGTGCAATCTTTTGGAACAGATCACCGAAGCCGGCTTCAGCAAATGTAATCTTATTTACTGTGTAGCCATAAGTCTTCTTTGCAAAAGCTTGGAATGCAGGCCACATTGCTTCTGGTGCTGCTGATGGTGGCCAACCTGCAATACGTGAATAAGCAAAATCAAGAACTTTGCCCTTCATGTTTGTTGCAGAACTTCCCATCAATGGGTTGTCTGCGGCCTCGGCAACATTATTTGATGCCATCAAACCTGAAAGTGGAACAGCTGCAGCTGCAGTTGCGCCAACCTTAAGGAATGAACGACGATCAATTTTTGTTTGGTTATGGTTCAAGAGAACTCCTCCCTGAAAAGAACCTCCACTATGGATCGTTCTTGCTGTGGATTCTTCGCCTATGCAGGCTTGCCGTCAACCGTTTTTCAGGGGTTTTTGGTATCTTTTTCGTGATAATTAAAAGCGGTCCTACAACTTTCTGGCTGGCTTTTGGGCTCCAAGTTGTCCTACCGATTGCCCTCACCCCTACCCAATTAGCCCCCAGTGCTATATTTGGCGCAGTTTCTGTGGATAACCTAGGCGAGGAGCCAATTTGAGTACGTATCGGGTGATGCTGGGCGCGGACTTCATTGGTTTCCCACTAAAAGAAATCCTTAAGAAAGAACTCGCCGGGAACCCAAAAGTTTCTGAGCTCCTCGACTTTGGCGTCTTGTCATCTGAGGATAAAAACGACTACCCAAATATTGGTTTTGGTGTGGCCAAGGCTATTGCCGAAGGCAAGGCTGATCGCGGCCTACTCGTTTGTGGCACTGGGATCGGAATGGCAATTGCAGCTAACAAAGTAAATGGAATTCGCGCAACTGTTGCTCATGATCCGTATTCCTTAGAGCGCGCAGTACTAAGTAACAACTGCCAAGTGATTTCATTTGGCGCTCGGGTTATTGCTCCCGAGATTGCCATTAAGTTAATCGGGCCGTGGTTAGATTATGAATTTGACCAGGCTGGATCTTCTAGCCCAAAAGTAAAGTTACTTTCTGATTTAGAATCGACAGCAAAGGAAAACAAGTAATGAGCAAAGGTTTGGTAGCAATTCCAGTTGCTGAAGGTGTTGAAGATTTAGAGTTCCACGTTCCTAAGATGCGCCTAGAAGAGATTGGCTACAAGGTCGTTGCGGCAGGACTTACTAAGAGTTCAGTGATTGGCAAAAACGGATTGATCATTCCGGTAGATGTTTTGATTTCAGAACTAAAGAGTTCAGAGCTTGCCGGCTTAATTTTGGCAGGTGGTTGGGCGCCAGATAAATTGCGCCGCTACCCAGAAGTCATTTCACTTATTAAAGAAGTCAACGCGCAAAATAAACCAATCGGAATAATTTGCCATGGTGGACTACTAGCTATTTCTGCCGATCTAGTTAAAGGTCGTCCAACCACAGGATCATTGGGTATTAAAGATGATCTAGTTAATGCAGGGGCTACCTGGGTTGATAAAGCAGCCTTTACTGATGGCAATCTGATCTGGGGCCGAATAGTTGCCGATATCCCAGATTTTTGCCGTGAACTAGCAGTTGCCTTTAAGTAAGAAAGTACTTTTTAACCGGCTTTTATTGCTTCAGCAAAGCCAGCTAGAACAATGGCAAGTGAGGTAGCACCAGCATCTTGGTGGCCTTTTGCGCGATCACCCAAGCGGGCAGCACGACCCTTTTGGGGCACTAGGTCCTTAGTTGAAATCGCTGAGTCAAGTGCACACTTAGCTGTTGATTCCAAAGCTGAAACCAAATCACCGCCGCCTGTAGCCAATTTCTTTATGTGCTCAACTGCCGGAAAGAAAGCATCTAGCAAAGTCTTATCACCAAGTTCTGCTTTACCTAAAACTTGAATTGCAACAGCCATCGCTTCATAAACTGCCGCCCAGTCACCAATCGCATTCATGTTTGTCTTGCCCTTTGCGGCCTCTGCAGCGGCGCGAAATGCTGCTTCATATAGGGGCCCAATAGTTGCTCCAACTTCATCGGCATAAGCATCAGCTGCAGCAACAAAGGCCGCTTGTGGAGTTACTGAATCTGGCAAATTATTTACTGCGCGTGTTACTGCGCGCATACCAATTGTCATCGAAACACCATGATCACCATCGCCAACTTCACCATCTAGTTCGCAGAGATAATCCTTGTTTTCTTCAACTCGCTTTGCGACAAGAAGAAGTGATTTCGCTACTTTTGCACCTGTTACATCTGACATTTTGATTGCTCCTTAAATTTTCTTATACATGCAGGTATCAACAACAGAATTCTTAATCAGATCATGCATCTCAGTATCTAGGCGCATCAAACTTACTGATACACCAGCCATTTCTAGGGCTGTTACTTGCTCCCCAACATGCTTAAAGCGAATATTTATATTGCTCGCCTTAAGGATTTGTGAAACTCGGCGATATACAAGGTATAGCTCCTCAGCAGGTGAGCCGCCCAAGCCATTAACAAGTACTGCCACATCTGAACCCTTGTAATCAAGATCAGCAAGGATTGATTCAACAATCTCATCAATTACTGAATCGATTGGGCGCAGTTTTACTCGCTTAATTCCTGGTTCACCGTGAATACCAAGTCCAATTTCCATCTCATCTTCTGGCAAAGAAAATGTTGGTTTGCCATTTGCTGGCACGGTACAAGAAGTTAAACCAACACCAACTGTTCGGGTATTGGCATTTGCTTTTGAGGTTACGGCAACTACTTCATCAAGTGAGGCCATCGCCTCTGCCTTGGCTCCGGCAACGTGCCAGACCAAGAAAAGGCCACCAATCCCGCGGCGCTTATGGGCTTGGTCTTTAGGTGCTGAGAGAACGTCATCATTTAATACAACAGTTTGTACTTGAATACCAAGCTCACGGCAATGGTCTTGTGCCTTATCAAAGTTGATGCAATCGCCTTGATAATTTCCATAGGTATACATAACTCCTGCGCCGCTATTAACTGCGATCGTAGCTTCAATGACTGGTTTTGCTGGTGGAGAGGCAAAAATATTTCCGAAGGCAGCCCCGTCGGCCATTCCTTTACCAACATAGCCAGCAAATGCAGGAAGGTGGCCTGAGCCGCCGCCCACAACAATTCCGACCTTACCTGCAATAGGTGATTCGATACGAGCGATTGACCGATGGCCAACTTGCTTAATTAAATGGTCATTGGCCGAAACGAAACCCTCAAATAATTCTTGAACGGTGTCGAACGGGTCATTAATTAGTTTCTTCACTTTCCAACCTTTCGCTCTTTCGTATTAGGGTTACTACTTTAGTTTTACTTTTTAGTCGCCAAGTGGCAACTTCTCTGCTTTCTCCATAAATTCTTGCGTAGTCGCATAATCAACAATTCCGGCATCTGAACCAAGACCAGTAGCTACAAGTGATCCACAGGCACTGCCAAGACGCGCTGACTCCTCAACTGAAAGACCTTTAGAAAGTCCTGCAATAAAGCCGCCAGTCCAAGCATCGCCACAACCAGTTGTATCAACGACTGGAACTTTATAGGCAGGCACTCTTAACTTGTCACCATTGCTACTTACCAACAAACTTCCGCGAGCACCCATTTTGATAACAACGTTCTTGGCGCCACCATCTAAGAAGAATTTTGCAATGTCATGCTCATTTTTTAGGCCAGTGATCATTTCGCCTTCTTCATGGTTTGGCATGAAGTAATCAAGGTATGGCATTGATGGCAAAATCTTTTCTGCCATCCCATCTTGTTTAACACCCAAGATATCCATCGTGGTTATTGCGCCACCTGATTTAGCAACCTGTAAGGTCTTAACTGTGTCTGGACCATCAAACTTCGGCATTAAGTAAAATCCGCCAACGTGAACATAGTCGGCGCTTTTAACCACATCTTGATTTACATCTTCAAAACAAAATGTTGCATTCCCGCCCATTACGTGCAGAGCTGGCCGTTCGCCATTTGGGCGAATTGGGAGCATCGTTCCTGAGGTTTGAACACCGGACTTGTAGGACATGTTACTTGTGTCAATTCCATAACGGTTCATGATTCCAGTAAGAATCTTTCCCATTTCATCTTGTCCAAGTGAACCCATTGCAATAACTTTGCAACCAAGTTTTGCAAGATCAACTGATGTTCCGGCAGATGTTCCGGCTGCAGTAATTCGAATTTCATCAATCAAAGAAATATTTTGTCCGGGTGGAATTTCAGAAACGGGTCTACCGAGCACATCCAAGATGTGAACACCCATCGATACGATCGTTGCCATTAAACTCCCCAGCTTCATTTGTTCAGGTAGTTGGAATGCTAATCAATCTAGAGGCAAATCAGAACACTTTAGGATTATAAATATTTTGTTATTCAGTCCACTTCGAGGGTGAAATCTGCCAAATGTTCGGTACCGGCAATAAATTGAGCATTGTTTTCATCGCTACCTCGTGCCCAGCTCTCGGCATCCAAATGTGATTTACCCGACTCAGCGTGCCTTCTGATCAATCGCGCCATCCGAACTTCGTCTGGCAATTTGATAACCCAACTCTTATCTAAATACTGCCTAACCTCTCCCCATCCATTTTCTGTGGAGAGCAAATAGTTTCCTTCCACAATAATTAATTTGGCAGTTGAAAAAATTACCCCTTCATCAGCAACTGATGCTTCAATCTCTCTGTGAAAGATGGGGAATGTAATTTTTTCGTTTGTAAAACTTTTAACTTTGGCAAGGAGTGTGACAAATCCATCGACATCAAAAGTATCAGGGGCTCCTTTGCGATCGCGCTTTGCTTGAACATCTAATACTTCATTACTTAAGTGATAACCGTCCATCGAGATGATCGCAACATCATCTTCGGGAAATCTTTCTTTAACCTTCTGGGACACTGTTGATTTCCCAGCTCCTGGCTTACCGATAACCCCAAAGATTACCCGTGGCACGTTAGAAGCTAGAGTTCTCTCAATTTCAGAGAAGAATTCGTCAAGGCGCACAAGTGCAATATATCTGAGATACTTTCCCACGTGAATGAAAAGGAAGATGGCTCCCGCGGCTATGACGCGCCTAATGCTGATGCACTAGCCGAGTTCATGAAAAGCGGTTGGCGCCCAACTCCACTTCTTGGCATCAAAACGTGCGCTTCAAATAAATATGTAGCCAAGCGAATCGCCAAACTATCTAAAGAATTTCCAAATACACGATTAGTAATCCCCGCAGGTGGACTTAAGCCACGAAGCAATGACAGCGATTATCGTTTTCGCGCGCACTCTGCGTTTACATATTTCACTGGAATTACTGCCAACGATGCGACGCCCGATTCTGTTTTAATTCTCGAACCAAATGGTGATAGCCATCAAATGATTTTATTGGTGCACCCAAGATCATCTAGAGACAGTGACCAGTTCTATCGAAATGCTAGATATGGTGAATTTTGGGTTGGCAGACGTATGACCCTAGATGAGACTAAAGATAAATATGGAATCGCTACTCGAGACCTCGCATCCCTTCAAGCCCTGCTCTCTACAAAAATCCCAACACTCTTAGTCCGTGGGGAAAATCCGATTGCCGATGAAAATATTGCAATTGATACGGATGGGGAGGAGCGGCTACTAACTTATCTTTCCGAAATTCGCCTAATTAAAGATGAGTATGAAATTGCAGAAATGCAAAAGGCTGTTGATGCCACAGCACGTGGCTTTGCTGACATCGTCAAAGTTTTAACTCCTGCCTCTCAAACAAAGCGAGGTGAGCGCATTGTTGAAGCCGCATTCTTTGGTCGTGCTCGATTGGAAGGTAATGACTTGGGTTATGAAACAATCGCAGCTTCTGGTTCACATGCTTGTATCCTGCACTGGATCAAGAATGATGGAGATGTAAATAGCGGAGATTTGATTCTAGTTGATGCAGGTGTTGAAATGGAATCGCTCTACACCGCAGATATAACTAGAACACTTCCGGTAAATGGAAAATTTAGTGAAGCTCAACGTAAGTTATACATGTTGGTATTCGAGGCACAAAAGGCGGGATTTGCCGCAGTAAAACCTGGCGCAAAATTTAAAGATATAAATGCCGCGGCTCATGCTGTTCTTGCAAAAGGTTTAGAAGAGTTAGGTGTACTACCGGTAAGCGCTGAGGAATCGTTAAAACCAGAAGTTGGTCTACACCGCAGATGGACTATTCATGGAGTTAGCCACATGCTTGGTCTTGATGTTCATGATTGTGATCATGCCCGAACAACTCAGTATCGTGATGGAGTTCTACAAGCCGGAATGATTTTGACTGTCGAACCAGGCCTTTATATCCATGAGGATGATGAGCTATTTCCTGCTCAATACCGTGGTATCGGAATACGCATCGAAGATGATGTTTTGGTCACCGAAACTGGTTGCCGCAATCTTTCGAAAAATTTGCCATCTCACCCGGATGAAATTGAAGTATGGATGGCCAACTTAACGGCCTAAATTAATACCTAACCACGCTGCAAGTAAGCCAAAGGTTAGGGATGCAGCTACGTTAATCAGTGCATCTTTTCGATGCTTAAGCTCAAATGCTAAATAAAGATCCAACATGAACGTTGACCAAGTTGTAAAAGACCCGGCAAATCCAATTCCAAGGAAAGCAATCGTGTGGTCAGAGGCCCCATAGGCCAACCCAATTAAAAATGAGCCAAGGATATTTACCAAAAATGTTCCGTAAGGCTTACTGGTGAACTTACGAATGTATTGATCAATGGCAAATCTTGCGGGAGCACCAATTGCGGCGCCAAGGATTACTAATAATAAGTTCATTTGCGAACCGGAATGTATTTTCTAGAAACCGGAAGAACTATTGCCACGATCAACAAGCTTAAGAAAACATTAACTAGCAAGTAGAGAAAGCCACCTGCGCGAGGCTCTAATGTGTGGACAGTAACAGCCGAGAATGTCGTTAGCCCAGCACAGAAACCAGGAAGCAATAAGAGGCGAATTTCTGTAATGCCTCTTCGCTCCATAAATACCAAAAGAAATGCTGCGATGCTCACACCTATTAGATTTGCAACAAGGGTTCCAGTTCGATCACTTGGAATTACTAACGAAAGCCAATACCTAATCAGAGTTCCAGCAATACCGCCGATACTTACCAGGCCAAGGCTTTTCAGAATTGAGCTCGCTTTGAAGTAATTGAGTTAAGTAACCAGGAAATTGCACTGATTACGATTGAACCAAGGAGTGCGTGCCAAAAAGAATCTACGTTCAAATGTGTTGACCATCTAGAAGTTAGAGCCAACATCGCGGCATTAATAACAATGCTAAATAGACCAAAAGATAAAAGTAGCACTGGCAGTGTTAGCAACTTTAGGAGTGAACCAATAAAAGTATTTATAAGGCTTAGAAGTAAGGCGACCCAAAGGTATGCCCAGAATCCACCCACTACGGTGATTCCCGGGAGTGTGGCAGTTGCAATCCAAATCGCTAGAGCTAGAACACCCCAACGAAGAATTAGTTTCATGCCTTAAAGGATACCTTCGCGCTTTCTGATTTTCGAGCCCAACCAACGAAGTGGATCGTATTTCTCATCAACTACACGCTCCTTCATTGGAATGATGGCGTTGTCGGTGATACGAATGTGTTCTGGGCAAACTTCGGTACAGCACTTAGTGATGTTACACATTCCAAGGCCGTGCTCCTCTTGCGCCTTCTTTTTGCGATTACGCAAAATATCAAGTGGGTGCATATCTAATTCGGCGATACGAATAAAGAAGCGTGGGCCAGCAAATGATGACTTGTTCTCTTCATGATCACGAATTACGTGGCAGGTATCTTGGCAAAGGAAACATTCAATGCACTTACGAAATTCTTGGGAGCGCTCGACATCAACCTGGGCCATACGTGGCTCACCTGGCTTCATACCAACTGGTGGTTGGAATGATGGAATTTCCATTGCTTTCTTGTAGTTGAAAGAAACATCTGTAACGAGATCTTTAATCACTGGGAATGCGCGAAGAGGTGTAATGGTGATTTCTTCACCTTCTGGGAAAGAAGAAACTTGAGTCATACAAGCAAGGCGTGGCTTGCCATTAATTTCCATTGAACATGAGCCGCACTTGCCTGCCTTACAGTTCCAACGAACTGCAAGATCATTTAACTGTTCGGCTTGAACACGATGAATTACATCTAGAACTACTTCACCCTCATTTGCTTCGACGATGACATTTTGCAGGGCGCCAGATTCTTTGTTCCCACGCCAGATGCGGAGATTAAGTTTGCGGGCCATTAGTTGGAACCACCTTTCGCCAACTCTTCTGGAGTCATATATTTCTCAAGTTCATGCGGATCAAAGAGGTCAAAGAGTTCTTTCGGTAGGACTGGAAGTGGTTGCTGGCTAACATTAACTTGTGTCCCATCAAATGAAGAGATGTTGTTGATCTGACGCCAAGTTGTAGACATCTTTGGGAAGTCATCTCTGGTGTGACCACCACGTGACTCTTCGCGAAGCACAGCCGACTTTGCAGTTGATTCTGCAATCAGCAACATATTGTCTAGATCAAATGACAAGTGGAATCCTGGATTAAATTCACGATTTCCCGAAACTGTTATGTTTGCAATTCGCTTACGAAGCTCAGTGATCTTCACAATCGCATCATCTAATTCAGTCTTAGTTCTAATAATTCCTACTAAATTATGTGTGATTTCTTGAAGTTCCTGGTGGAGCTTGTATGGATTCTCACCACCGGTGCGCGTGAATGGGGCTTGTATTCTTAATGACGCAGCTTGAACAGCGCTTTGACTTACTTGTGTTGTTCCTGCGCTCTTAACATATGCCGCCGCTGCCATTCCAGCGCGACGACCAAATACCAAAAGGTCAGTTAGAGAATTTCCGCCCAAGCGGTTAGAGCCGTGCATTCCCCCAGCACACTCTCCAGCTGCATAAAGTCCTGGAACACCAACAGCAGCAGCAGTATCTGGCTCTACTTCAACTCCACCCATTACATAGTGGCAAGTAGGGCCAACCTCCATTGCTTCTTTGGTGATATCTACTCCAGCTAATTCATAGAACTGGTGCCACATAGATGGCAAACGCTTTTTAATTACTTCAGCAGATAAACGCTTTGAAACATCTAGGAATACGCCGCCATGCTCAGTACCACGTCCTGCTTTAACTTCGGAATTGATCGCGCGTGAAACCTCATCACGAGGCAATAACTCAGGTGGGCGGCGGTTGTTGTCTTGGTCCACATACCAGCGATCAGCTTCTGCTTCATTGTCAGCGTACTTATCTTTAAATACATCTGGAATGTATTTGAACATGAAACGCTCGCCGTTGGTGTTAGTTAAAACGCCGCCTTCACCACGAACTGATTCAGTTACCAAGATTCCACGAACTGATGGCGGCCAAACCATTCCTGTCGGGTGGAATTGCAAGAACTCCATATCAACTAAATTCGCTCCAGCTTTAAGCGCTAGTGCGTGGCCATCTCCAGTACCTTCCCAAGAGTTGGAAGTAATTTTAAATGTCTTTCCGACCCCACCAGTTGCAAGAACTATTGCTGGAGCTTCAAATAGTACTTCTTTACCATTCTCGCGCCAGTAACCATAAGCACCAGAGACTTTGCCGCCCTCTTTAAGAATTTCTGTAATAGTTAATTCCGCAAATACTTTGATATTGCTTTCAGCATTACCAGTTTCTGCTTTATCTATTTGTTGAAGTGCAACGATGCGTTGTTGCATAGTGCGAATCAATTCAAGCCCTGTACGGTCACCAACGTGAGCTAGGCGTGGATATTCATGGCCACCAAAGTTACGTTGTGAAATCTTTCCTTCTTTGGTTCTATCAAAGAGCGCGCCCCACATTTCAAGCTCCCAAATGCGATCTGGGGATTCCTTTGCATGGAGTTCAGCCATGCGGTAATGATTTAGGAATTTTCCACCGCGCATCGTGTCACGGAAGTGAACCATCCAATTGTCATTCTCATTTACGTTACCCATTGAGGCTGCAGCCCCGCCTTCGGCCATAACCGTATGAGCCTTACCAAAAAGTGATTTACAAATGATTGCTACGCGAAGTCCAGCTTCCCGAGCCTCTACTGCAGCACGAAGGCCTGCGCCACCGGCCCCGATGACCAATATGTCGTACTTATGACGTTCGATTTCAATTGTCATTATTGATGGTCCTCTTAGAAGAAGTAGAAGTTCGTGAATGAGCCGGAGGCAACTTGTCGAACATAGAAGTCAGCAAAAGCCACACCCAATAAAGAAATCCAGGCGAAGTTTTGGTGCTTGTGGTTTAAAACCGAAACAACTGTCCAAGCCTTGTAGCGAAGTGGGTGCTTTGAGAAGTTTCTTAAGCGACCACCGATTGTGTGGCGGCAAGTATGACAAGAAGCTGAATATAACCAGAGGAATGTTGCATTAGCCAGAAGAACCAAAGTTCCAACGCTCATGTGGCCCCATTGCTTTTCTGGGTTTCTAAATGCGAGAACAGCATCAACTGTTAGCAACACATTGAAAACTAAACCTATATAGAAGAAATATCGATGGGCGTTTTGCATAATGAGTGGAGCGCGGGTTTCACCTGTGTACTTTGAATGTGGCTCGGCAACTGCACATGCTGGTGGTGACATCCAGAAAGAACGGTAATAAGCCTTGCGGTAGTAGTAGCAAGTCATGCGGAAACCAAGTGGGAAAATCAAAATAAATAGTGCTGGTGAAACTGTCATCCCGATTAACTTAACAATTCCAAATGGCTGTCCAAGTAGTGAAGAGCCTTGCGCGCAAGCGGCTGATAAACAAGGTGAGTAGAACGGTGAAATCAACGGCTCTGCAAAATAATTTCCATTTTCAAATGCACGAAGCGTCGCATAAATAATGAATGCAACCAGAACGGAAAAGGTAATTAGTGGTTGGATCCACCACTTATCTGTTCGCAGTGTGCGCTCAGAGATCTTTGCTCGAGTGCTAGAAAATACGCCAGTAGCCATAAGCCAAGTTTGCTCGTGCCGCCTAATTAAGGCTAGCCACCCTTACGCGTAGTACTTATGAAATCAGCCACTAGTTAGCGCAAATAAAAGAAAATCTGGCGGAGGGCGTGGGATTTGAACCCACGAAGGTTTCCCTTGCCGGTTTTCAAGACCGGTGCACTCGGCCGCTATGCGAGCCCTCCGTGGGCAAACTTACCTGTTAACCCTTTAAGCAGGCAATTCGAGGAGAGCTTCGATCACCTTTGCCACTCCATCAGCCTTCAATGGCTCAGCAATGAACTTTGAATACTTAGGGCTATCAGGATGACCATCAGCCATCGCCCAAGAACGAGATGCCCATGAAAGCATCGAGAAATCATTTGGGTTATCACCAAAGGAAACACAATCCTCAGCAGTAAATCCAGCACGCGCCGCCAATTTTTCTAAAGTTGCGCCCTTACTAACTCCAATTGCTGATATTTCAATAATTGAATCCTCTGGAGCCGAGTGAGTAACTGTTGCAAGATGTGAGATTTCGCGCTCTGCAATTTCTAGCATTTGGTCAGAAGTAAATTCATTCTTCGAGCACCGAGCCATCATCTTAAATGCCGGCTGGGTTGCAAGCTCTTCAATCTCATCAACGCCTTCGTTGTCGATGCCAATATCCCAGTTTGCTACATAGTTCTTTTCCCGATGAAAGTGACCTTCAAACTCAATTGCAAAATTAACTCCAGGAATCTTCTTGCGAAGTATTTGCGCTATTTCTATTTGATTTTCAACTGGAATTAACCACTCTTCTAAAATTTTAGAATTAACCAAGTCATAATGCATGGCCCCATTTGCACAAATTGCATTACCAAAGCCAAATGCATCGCGAATCTCCGCCATCCAACGGGGTGGTCGCCCAGTTACAAAGAAGATCTCCACGCCCATTTTGTGAGCTTTAGTAAAGGCGGCAATTGTGCGCTCTGAAATTTGACCATAGTGAGCAACAATCGTTCCATCTAAATCAGTTGCAATCAGTTTTGGGCGTTTACCCGAAATACTCACGCACACACCAATTTATCGACACCTAAGAATGGGCGAAGGGCTGGCGGAACATTTACCGAACCATCTTCATTCTGGTGGTTCTCTAAAATAGCAACGATCATGCGGGGAATAGCAACCAAAGTGCCATTTAGTGTGGCCACTGGCTTTGTGCCATTTTCATCGCGGTAACGAATATTTAGGCGTCTTGCCTGAAACTCGGTGCAATTAGAAGTGCTAGTTACTTCACGATAAGTCCCC
This sequence comes from uncultured Actinomycetes bacterium, assembly GCA_903822245.1. GTDB lineage: Bacteria > Actinomycetota > Actinomycetes > Nanopelagicales > Nanopelagicaceae > AAA044-D11. Next base: position 16,045 of record CAIJOE010000008.1, on the reverse strand, counting down.
TGGGTAGGAATCCAAGCTTCACAATCAAACTTACGAATTGCTGATGCGCCTAGATCCCCAGATGCAACATCTATAACTCTAAATGGAATCTCCATCGCCTTTAAGAAGTCTTTTTCCCACTCAAGTAGACGTAGGTGTTCGGCTTCGGCATCTTCTAATTTAACAAAGGAAAACATTTCTACTTTGTCGAATTGATGAACTCTAATAATTCCACGGGTGTCCTTGCCATATGTTCCAGCTTCACGGCGGAAGCAAGATGAATAACCGGCATAGCGAATTGGAAGATTATCAAGGATTTCATCCATGTGATAAGCAGCGAGTGGAACTTCTGAAGTTCCTACTAAGTAAACGTCGTCTTCTTCTAGGTGATAAACATTCTCTGCTGCCTGGCCAAGAAATCCAGTTCCCTCCATTGCATGTGGTTTTACTAAGACTGGTGGGATTACCGGAATAAATCCAGCTTTTGATGCAGATGCGATCGCGTAATTAACAAGGGCAAATTCCAACATTGCCCCAGGGCCAGTCAAATAATAGGAACGTGAACCAGCCACTTTGGCGCCGCGTTCGGTATCAATTGCTTTAATTAATTTGCCGATTTCAACGTGATCTTTTGGTTCAAAGCCATCTTTACTAAAGTCGCGCGGTGTGCCAATTTCTTCGATCACGACGAAATCTGCTTCACCACCGATAGGTGCTTTAGGATCAATAATGTTTGCGATTTGAAGTGCGAGCGCATTGGCTTTGCCCTCTGCCTCGGCTCTACTTGAATCAGCGCTCTTCACGCGAGTGGCTAATTCTTTAGCCTTTTCAAGAATCGCTACTTTCTCATCACCCTTTGCGGCGCCAACAGCTTTAGAAAGAACGTTTTGCTCAGCGCGAATAGTTTCAAATTCAGCTAGCGCGGTTCGCGCAAGGCCATCGGCGGCTATAAGTTGATCGACAATCGCAACATCTTCCCCTCGGACCTTTTGTGAGTTTCTAACCAGGTCAGGGTTTTCGCGAAGTACTTTTAGATCAATCACTTGCTTATTCTATCTTTTACTTAGTAGCGCCAACGCGTGGGTATGAGCCTAAGAGGCGAATATCTTCACAGATTGCGCGCACGCCTTCGATTGCCTCATTCACCTTCGGATCACTGATATGACCCTCAGCGTCAATAATGAAGTGATAGTGCCCAAGCTCGCGCCCAGTAGGACGAGATTGGATAAAAGTTAGGTTGACGTTTCGCTTAGCAAATTCAGTCAATATCTCTAGCAGCGCACCTGCGTGGTCAATATCAATAAAAGCCGCTAGCGAGGTTCGATCATTTCCGGTTGCCGCTGGGAGTTGACCCGGCTTTTCAACAACAACAAATCTTGTTACTGCCCCGGTGTTATCACCAATGTCTTTTGCCACAACAGCTAGCCCATATTTTTCTGCAGCAATCTCTGCTGCAATAGCCGCATCGTAGTTTCCATCTACCAGACCTTTTGCTGCAGCAGCCGTTGAAGCAGTCTCAATCATTTCTGCGCCAGGATGATTCTTAGCAATATACAAACGGCATTGAGATTCAGCGTGGGGATGGGTGGCAATCTTATTTATTGGCTTACCAACATTTTCTGACAAAACCACCAGTGCGAAGGAAACTGGAATGGTGGTCTCAGCTGAAACTACTAGCGGTGCACCTGTTGCTAACTCATCAAGAGTTCTAGCCACTACTCCTTCAACGGAATTCTCAATTGGTACGAGTGCTTTTTCTGCCAATCCATTTCGCACAGCATCTAGGGCCGCAGTTACATTTGCATAAGGAGTTAAGACGTCAGAAGAAGTTGTGATCTTACGCAGCGCCGCCTCAGTAAAGGTCCCTGAAGGGCCAAGGTAGGCGTAGGTTGTCATTGGCTAAGCGTATCCGAGCGCTTTGCGTGCTCGCGCCGGGTTATCACTCATTATCGCGTCCACACCAAGATCTGCGCAGAATTTCACATCTTCATCACTATTAACGGTCCAAACATAAACTTTCTTGCCAGCTAAATGCGCACGATCAACGATTTTGGGATCTTGCTTTATCAAATGAAGTCCAGGGCCAATAATTGGTGAATTGGCTAGTGCCAGACCTAATTTGTTATGGACCAAGTTAACGCCAGAAAAACCAGCACTAATGATCCGGCGCACTGCCAAATTCGAAAAAGACATGACGTCGATTGTGATTCCATGGGAATCTGAAATTAATCGAAGCAATTCTCTCTCAACTGCGCCACCGGTTTTAACTGGGTGCTTAGTTTCAAGAGCCAAGTTCTTGCCACTTTCATAAGCAATCCGAAATAGTTCGGTAAATAACAGTGGTTTGGCAAAAGAAAGCTCTTCAAAGGTTGAATCTGCAATCTTTACTTTTCGACCGCTCATCCGAAGTGTGTCGGCATCATGCCAACAAATTAATTCCTGATCCTTAGTTAAGCGTAGGTCGCACTCAAAGCCATCTGCACCTTGTTTTATCGCCTCTAAATATGCCTGTCTAGATTGTTCTGGGAAATCTGCTGAGGCCCCGCGATGGGCATAAATCAACATCTATTTATTATCTTAACTTGGTAAAGAATTCATTTAAAAGTGCGACGGCTTCTGCCTCACGAACGCCAGAAATTACTTCGGTGCGGTGAGGTGATCTTGGATCGCGCAAGACATCCCATACTGAACCAACTGCGCCAGCTTTCTCATCCCAAGCACCAAAGACCACGCGCTTAATTCTTGCCTGAGCTATTGCACCAGCGCACATGGCACATGGCTCTAATGTCACAACAATTGTGCAATCCTCTAAACGCCAATTTGTAATTGCTTTTGATGCTTCACGCATTGCCACAATTTCGGCATGAGCAGTGGAATCATGATCGACTTCACGTCGGTTATAGCCACGTCCGATTATTTTGCCATTTGAATCTATAACTATTGCGCCTACTGGAACATCATTTGTTGCGAGCGCAGATTTAGCAATCTCTAACGCTTGCCCCATTTCATCATGGAAGTTCATAGAGTTTGGAGAATTGTTCTCCGAAGCCAAGTCTTGCTGCAATCGCATCAATTTGTTCATCAGGAAATAGTTCTAGATCATCGCAAAGTGCTTCTAGTTCCATTGCAGGCATTCCAAGATCTGAAAGTAAATCAATATCGCCACCTGGTTGGGAATCATCATCTTCTTCTGGGAATGGAAGATCTAGCATGTCTATTAAGTCAGAAGCCAAATCAGATTCAAGAGCATAGGTAACATCACTAATCATCATTTGCATATGTGAGCCTAGAGCTCGAATTACAATAAAAAAATCTTCGTCTACTGAAATTAGAGCTAGCGCCCCACCATTAGTTACTTGAGCGTTTAGTTGATCCATGATCAGCCCAATATCGCGGGTCTGTGTAAGTTGGGCCAGATTCCAAATTCCATCTTCGTGCCACGCAATTACGCCAAAATCATCAGCCACTGCGAACACCCCCTCAGCCCGTTTAGAAGTAGGTTACACCTCGGCTGGGCGAGTAAGGTATGAGTTGTGAAAATTACCGTTGCCAACCATCCACTCCTTGCACACAAATTAACTGTTTTGCGTGATGAAAAAACAAAATCACCCACTTTTCGTGCACTCACCGAAGAGATAGTCACTTTGCTCGCCTACGAAGCAACTCGTGAGGTTCGGACAGAAAATGTTCAGATTAAAACTCCAGTAGCGATGACACAAGGAAATGTTCTAGCAAAGCCAAAGCCGGTGGTTGTTCCGATTTTGCGCGCTGGCCTAGGAATGCTTGAAGGCATGACCAGGCTAATCCCAACTGCGGAAGTTGGTTTCCTTGGAATGATTCGTGACCACCAAACCCTGCAACCATCAACATACGCAAACAGATTGCCAGAGGATTTAACAGGTCGTCAGTGCTTTATCTTGGATCCAATGCTTGCTACTGGCGGTACCTTGATTGCTGCAATTGAATTTCTCTTAGCAAAAGGTGCTCGTGACATAACTGCAATTACTATCTTGGCTGCCCCTGAAGGTATTGCAGCACTTGAAAAAGCTTTTGATGGAAAGAATTTACCGATCACACTTATTACTGGCGCCCTCGATGAAAAGTTGAATGAAAAGGGTTACATCGTTCCTGGTCTTGGCGACGCAGGCGATCGTCTCTACGGCGTTGTGTAAATAAAATGGCTTCCACTAGTCCAGGCTATGGAATAACAATTAGAGCTGAAGGTCCTCCTTCTGCTCAGCCAGTTTCAGTTGTAACCAACGCAATAACTCTTGCTGGTGCTTCAATTACTGCGCTAGATGTGGTCGAATCAAATCTAGACCATGTAGTAATTGACGTTACTTGTGATGCAATTGATGGTGAGCATGCCGAACAAATTACCGCAGCTATCTCTAAGAATCCCCAGATCACGGTCCGTAAAGTAAGTGACCGAACATTTTTGCTGCACTTAGGTGGAAAAATTGAAATTCAGTCAAAGGTGCCCCTAAAAACCCGTGATGATCTCTCGCGTGCTTACACCCCGGGTGTTGCAAGAATTTCCCAAGCGATTGCGGCAGATAAATCAGATGCCCGGCGCTTAACTATTAAGCGAAACACTGTGGCAGTTGTAACTGATGGCTCAGCTGTGCTGGGCCTTGGAAATATTGGACCAGAAGCCGCCTTGCCCGTTATGGAGGGTAAAGCAGCGCTTTTCAAACGCTTTGCCGATGTTGATGCTTGGCCAGTATGCCTAGATACTCAAGATGTTGATGAGATCGTTCGCACTGTTCAAATAATTGCGCCAGTTTATGGTGGCATTAATCTTGAAGATATTTCCGCCCCTCGTTGTTTTGAAGTGGAGCGCAGATTGCGAGATCTCTTAGATATTCCAGTATTCCACGATGATCAACATGGCACCGCAATTGTTGTTTTAGCTGCGCTCAGCAATGCTTTGAAATTAGTTGGTAAGAAATTATCTGATGCCAAAATAGTTATGAGTGGCGCTGGGGCAGCTGGGACAGCTATCGCCCGCCTGCTTGTTGCATCCGGCGCTAAGCAAATAATTGGATTTGATAAAGATGGTTTGGTCAAAGAACATAAAGATGGCGATGACGTTATGCGAACTTGGTTTGTGGATAACTGTGCGCCCGGAGTATTTAGTGGAACTATCTCAGAGGCGATGGTCGGTGCAGATACCTTTATTGGAGTTAGCGCACCCAATGTAATTAGTGAAAGTGATGTTGCAGCAATGGCTGCTGGTTCCATTGTTTTTGCACTAGCAAATCCAGACCCGGAAGTTGACCCAGTACTTGCCAGAAAACATGCAGCGGTTGTCGCAACCGGAAGAAGTGATCAGCCAAATCAGATCAATAACGTCTTGGCTTTTCCTGGAATATTCCGAGGCTTACTAGATGGCCGAATCACAAAGATCACTGACAAGATGTTAGTTGCCGCCGCTGAAGCCATTGCATCTTGTGTGAGCACAGAGCAACTAAATGCAAACTTCATTGTTCCAAGCGTTTTTGATCCCCATGTTGTTACAAAAGTGGCTGAAGCAGTTAAAGCTGCTGGCAAAACTAACGTTTAAATATTCTTGATTCCCCGCCAGTTAAAACACCTAAATAAGTAAGTAATATTCCACTAACTAAATACCACGTTACATGAGTTCCATTGGTTGGTGCGAAAATATCTATTAGTAACGAACCTAAAAGAGTTCCGCCAACACTAAATAGTGTGAAAGTTAATACCCCTAGGTGTTGCACGATGGTTGAGCTAAAGGCAATATAAATAACTCCAATAGTTCCACCCGTATAGAGCCACCAAGGGCCGTGCGGCAAAGCGACGAGTCCACGGCCGTGAAATAAGGATTTGATTACTAAAAAGACCAATAAGGTACTTGTTCCCATAATGAAATTAAGAAGCGAAGTGGTGAAACTCTGCGCCGAGAAGATATTAATTCGACCATTCATTGCCCGCTGTACTCCAACTAGCGCTCCAGCTAATCCCGAAAGGAGCACTGCAAGAATAGAGAAGGAAGTAACCGATAAACGATCCCACACTGAAAGTAATACTGCTGCAACGGTTATAAAGGCTGCTGCAAGGCGCTTTTTCGAAATAAGTTTTTTTGCCCCGCCAGATAGGCCCATCCGATCTACAAATAATGAAATAGCAGTTTGTCCTGCAATTGATGCGACTGAATAAATTGCAACACCGATCAGTGGAACTACTTGGGTTTGAAGGGCTACGAAAGATCCACCTAATACTCCAGCAAAAAGATTCCATTTGGGAAGCTGTTTTTCGCGAACAGATGATCTTAGTTTTGTAATACCGGCTTTTATCTTCGGGTTAAAAAGGGCAATTATTGTGATAACTATTAACCCAGAGCCAAAGGAAACCAGCGCTGCCTCTAAACTGTTGTTGATCCGATGAGAGAGTTCACCATTTGCCCGAGACTGTAAGGCGATCATTACACCCGAAAGTGCTGCAAGTGCTTCAAGTTTTGCGATATTTGCAACGTTTGAGTGAGCGCTAATTTTCTTACTCCCCTAACTCTTCAAGCGTTGTTATCGCACTTAACCAGGCTTCTTCGATCACATCTTTCTTAGCCTTAGCCGCTGCTAATTCTTCCATTACTTTTGCTAATTTTTCATGATCAAAAGCTAAATCGCCCTGTGCTTTTACTAACGATGCAATTTCTACTTCTGCCCGCTCTAGTTGTTTTTCAAACTTTGATATTTCTTTCTTTACTAGCCGAGACTCGGCGGCACTGGATTTACCTGATTTGGCTTGCGATGGAGTTGTGATGGAAAGTGAGGCGCTTCTTAACTTCAAATATTCTTCAATTCCACCGGGTAGATCTCGAAGTGAGCCATCGCCAAGAAGCCCAACAAATCGATCACAAACTCGCTCTAGGAAATATCTATCGTGGGAGATGACTAGCAAGGTCCCACCAAAAGAATCCAATAAATCTTCCAAAGCGGTGAGGGTTTCAACATCAAAATCATTAGTTGGTTCATCTAGTAGCAACACATTTGGGCTATCCATCAATAATCGGGTTAATTGCAGCCTGCGGCGCTCTCCGCCAGAAAGATCTCCTACTGGTGTCCACTGTGAATCAGCATCAAATCCCAGTCGTTCGCAGAGCTGACTTGCTGAAAGTTCTTTGCCGTTTCCTAGTTGAACGTTGTTCGCAATTTTCTCAACCGCCTCAAGCACGCGCCACTTTGGATCTAGCTCTTCTAAGTGCTGGGAAAGAAACGCTGGCTTAACCGTCACGCCGGTGACAATTTTTCCAGCAGTTGGTTTTATTTGTTGAAGTAGCGCGCGCATCAACGTCGTTTTGCCAGAACCATTCACCCCAACAATTCCAATTCGATCACCAGGCCCAACATTCCAATAAATGTCGTTAAGGATTGGCTTTGGTCCAGCCGAAATTGAAGCTTGGTGAATTTCAAAAACAGTATTGCCGAGTCTGTTTGCGGCAAAGTTAAGTAGCTCAGTTTGATTACGAGGTGGCGGTTCATTTTCAATTAAGGTGTTGGCGGCTTCAATTCTAAATTTTGGTTTCGCTGTTCTAGCTGGTGCGCCACGGCGAAGCCAAGCCAATTCTTTACGAATCAACATTGCCCGCTTACCTGACTCCACAGATTGTTGGCGGGCCCGCTCTGCTTTAGAAAGTACGTATGCCGAATATCCTCCTTCATAGGCCAAAACATTTCCTTCAACAACTTCCCAAATTTGATCTGAAACTTCATCCAAGAACCAACGATCGTGGGTAATTACAGCAACTGCTAATTTATTTCTAGTTTTAATATGTTCAGCTAACCAAGCAACACCTTCAACGTCCAAATGGTTTGTTGGCTCATCTAGCAAAATAAGGTCAAACTCTCCCACTAATAATTTAGCTAAATTAACTCGGCGCCTTTCCCCGCCCGAGAGCGCTTCAAATTCCCGATCAAGTAGTTCATCACTAAAGCCGCCGAATAAACCGGTTAAAACTTCGCGCACAGATGAGTCGCGCGCCCATTCATGTTCCTCTTTGTTTCCTAATACAACATCGCGAACCAATGCTCCAGGCTTGGCAGTATCAACTTGCCCAAGAACTCCAATGCTCACCTCACCAGCTTTTGCTACTCGGCCAGAATCAGGTGGTTCCATGCCAGCCATAATTTTTAGCAGCGTGCTCTTTCCATCACCATTTCGACCAACAATTCCAATGCGCTCACCTTCATTTATTCCTAAAGAGACGCTTGAAAGAAGAGGGCGAATATCGAAGGCCTTGGAGACCGATTCGAGATTGAGAAGATTTCTTATCGCCACTATCCCACTCTAATTGAGGATTGCTAGAGTACGTAAATGGCTATTACAGATCGTCAATATGCGCTTGATTTAGATGTAACTGATCCACTCGCAAAGTATCGCGATCAATTTGTTAATACCGACCCAAATATTTGCTATTTAGACGGTAATTCTTTAGGTCGACTCCCAAAGAAAACTGTCGAAGTGATTAATAACTTTCTTATAAATGAATGGGGAACAAAAGTAGTTGAGGGTTGGGCCGACTGGATCGATGAGGCCCAAACCACTGGTGATTTGATTGGCCGTGCAACTCTTGGCGCAGCTGCTGGTCAGGTACTTTCTTGCGATACAACTTCGGTTAATTTTTTCCAACTAGTTGGTGCTGCCTTAGCTGCCAGGCCTGGCCGCAAAACAATAATCATCGATGCGGCAAATTTCCCAACCGATCGTTACATCATGCAGGGTTATGCCGATCGCATGGGGCTTAAGTTAATTACTATTGATAACGAAACTCCCGGCTCTGCAGAATACGAACGTATTACTCCAGAAATTCTTGAAAAATACATGTCAGAAGATGTTGCGTTCGTGACATTTGAAGTTATTCAATACCGCTCTGGTGCTCGCACAGATATCAAAGCAATAACGGATTTGGCTAGAAAATACGGTGCACTAACTATTTGGGATGCTAGCCACGCTGCTGGTGCTATCGAAATGGACTTTGATGCCAATGGTGTGGACTTAGCTGTTGGTTGCACCTATAAATATGGAAACTCAGGCCCAGGCTCACCGGCTTGGCTATACGTTTCAAAGCGCATTCAAAAAGAGTTGCGAGTTCCAATACAAGGTTGGTTCGCCCAAGAAAACCAATTTGCTATGGGCGCAGACTTTAAGAAGCAACAGACCATCCGTGGTTACCAGATTGCATCTCCTTCCATCATGGGCCTTCGATGTGTCCAAACAGCATTTGGAATGATTGAACAAGCAGGAATCCAAAGGATCGCAGAGAAGTGTGCCAAGGGAACCGAGATGATGATTAGTCTTTATGATGCATGGCTAAAGGATCTTGGATTTACGCTCAATACCTCGAGAAATCCAGAAGAGCGAGGTGGCCATATCTCGTTAATTCATCCTGATGCCAAAGTAATTGCGATTGCACTTCGTGTGATTTCAAATGTTATTCCAGATTATCGGGAACCAAATTCGATTCGCTTAGCAATTGCCCCATTACCAACTAGTTATGTTGAAGTTTGGGATGGTTTTCAACGCTTGCGTGACTTAGTTTCATCTGGGGAATATAAGAAGGTAAGTACTGATGGTTTGAAAGTAACATGAGCGACTTTGATCCAGCTCTAACCTATTCATCATATTTAGCAATCGATGAACTTCTTCAACTTCAGCGGCCACTTTCAGATGGGCCAGAGCATGATGAACTTCTATTCATAGTTATCCATCAAACCTATGAGCTTTGGTTTAAGCAGCTCCAACATGAGTTCTTTGGAGCTCAGAAAACATTAGAAGCTGGTGATACCTACGCTTCACTTGCAATGCTTGGAAGAATCCGCACCATCTTAAAAACATGTGTTTCCCAAGTAGATATTTTAGAAACAATGACACCACTTCAGTTCAATTCATTCCGAGGCCGCCTTTCATCCTCTTCTGGTTTTCAGTCAGCACAATTTCGTGAAGTAGAAGCGATCCTTGGCCGCCGTGATGCGAAAATGTCTGGCCACCTACCGCCCGATGCCCAAGCAGAGATTGCCCTAATTACAAATGAACGATCACTTTGGGACTCGACTTTGGCTTACTTATCAAAGCGAGGACATAGCGTTCCAGAACGTTTTCTAAAGCGAGATTTCAATGTTGCATATGAAGCAAATGAAGACATCCAAGATATCTTGGTATTTGTTCATAAGAATGATCCTGAGAGCGCAATGATTTGTGAGCGTTTACTAGATATCGATGAAGGATTACAAGAATGGCGATACCGCCATGTGAAGATGGTTGAAAGAACTATCGGGCACAAGTCTGGAACCGGTGGATCAAGTGGCGTTGGATACTTAGCTTCAACGCTCTTTAACCCAGTCTTTCCAGACCTTTGGGCGATTAGAGATAGGTTCTAATTCGTAGAAGCTGAGCCAAAAGTGACAGTGATGGTCTTGCTTGCACCAGTTGGCACCGTTAAGGTAATCGAAGCTTTATCACCTGGTGAATAAGAGCGAATTCGAACGATTGCTGAAACTAAATCAGTAACTCGGACGTTATCAATCTTGGTAATAATTGAACCAGCAACTATTCCTGCCTTTTGTGCCGCTTCTCCGGTAGATATAGTTTGAATTCTTGCACCCTTGCCTGTGTAGGTTTGATCGAAAGTAACTCCGAGAAATGGCCTGGTTGCCTTACCGTTCTTAATAATTTCATCAATGACTCGTTGGGTTTCGCTAATTGGAATTGAGAAGCCCACACCAATAGAACCGCTCTGTGAAAGGGAAGAGCTCCCCAAGCTTGCGATCGCAGAGTTAATCCCGACTAGATTGCCTTGGGCATCTGTGAGTGCTCCTCCAGAATTTCCAGGATTAATAGCAGCATCTGTTTGGATTGCATCAACATATGACTCAGCCCCTGTTGTCCCGGTTGTAACCGGACGATTGAGTGAAGAAACTATTCCAGAAGTCACAGTGTGATCAAGGCCGAGTGGTGAGCCAAAGGCAATTACCTGATCACCAATATTTAGTGTTGAAGAATTTCCAACAGTGATTGTTGGTTGATTTCCTTTGCTGATCTTAATTACAGCCAAGTCATAGGCCGAATCGCGACCGACAATAGTTGCTGGGACTATTTCGCCATTATCCATTTCAACTTCGATGGTCCCAGTGGTAACTGCAGATTCAATTACGTGATTATTTGTGATGATATAAGTTTGAGTTGCACTTGTTTGATAGATAACACCAGAACCGGTACCGCTACCTAGGCTACTGGTGACATTTACTGTTACAACCGATGGCGAAACTTTCTGCACAACACCTGCAATGCTTCCGGCAGGTGAACCCAGAGTTATTGAACTTCGCCCCTTGGGACAAGATCCGGTTGGGTTGGCATAAATTGCGTTTGTCTTTGAATCCACGCAGGCACTTGCAACCGAGTTACTAAATGTTCCAGATGCTGTAGCAACACCACCAACAGCCCCTGCGCCAAGTACAAAGCCGATAGTTACCTTTGCCGTCGTTGTGCGAATTAGATTTTTCATGGGCATATTCAACCTCCAGGGGCTTAACACAAATAGAGTACTAGGTAAGAGTTTCCTGAGAGATTGTTTTCATCTTCATATTTCGCATCTCCGGTATCGCGAACATGACGCCGATCATCAAAAGACAAACGGCAGTAAGTAATTGCATTGTGTGGGGGATCCCCAGAAGAAGTGAAAGTGGGCCAGCAATTGCCAAGCCAACTGGGCGAAACATCATGGTTCCCATGGCATCAAAGGAAGAGATTCTAGATAAAGCCTCGCGAGGAACTTCGCGTTGCATTGCAGTTGACCAAAGACTTGACCACAAATCTAAGCAAATTCCCCAAAGTAAGGCGCATAAAGCGATAAACCAAAGTGATTGTGGTTTAGAAAGTGACCACAGAAAAAGTGGCATAGAGAAAGTTATGCTCAGGAGAAATCGAAGTGGGTGCTTTGGCTTAATCTTCATGGCGGTAAGTGAGCCGATCACATAGCCAATTGATTCTGCAGTTAATACAAATGCCCAGGATTTAGGGCCATTAAAATCCTTGAGCGCAATAATTGGGCCAAGGATCTCTTGACCTGCTGCCCAACATAAAACAATTAATGAAAAACCCAAAACACCTGAGACTATCCAGCGATAAGACAAAAAGAGTTTCCAGCCATGGATTAAGTCATCGAGCATTGTGTTTCCATTTGCAGCTCGCTTGGGAATAATGTGACCAAAGGAAAGTACTAAGGCCCCTGCAATTGTGAAGGTTGCTGCATCAATACCTAGGGCCCAAGTGCTTCCAAATTGCGAGACAATAATTCCGCCAGTGGCGGCGCCAAGAATCATTGCACCATTTTGAAAGAATTGATTGACCGCATTTCCTGTTTGAAGTTGTTCATCAGGAACAATTGCTGGTAATACTCCAGACATTGCGGGCCAGAAGATTCCCCACATCAAACCAAAATTTATGTTTGCTATAAACATAACAGCTAGTGGGACGTGCCCAGTTGCGAAGAAACCAACCTGGATAAATAGCCCAACTGATGCCAAGATATCAACAAATCCGGCAACTCTTACCTGTCCGAATTTATCGGCAATAGCACCACCAAATGGACTCATAATTAGCATCGCCACGGTGGCTGAACCAAGTACCAAGCCAAGAATATTCGCAGACCCGTTTGGTAGATGAAGTATGCCGAAAGCTAAGGCAATTGGTGACATACCATTACCAAAGTTTGAGATAAAGCGAGCCAAAATAAAACGCTTTAAATATTTATTTTCAAAAAGTTCTTTTATCTTCACTGCTATTTCTTGCCCTCAATATCCTTCAATACTTGATGCATCTCTCGTGAAAGTTCCTTAAGCTCGGCTAGCTCCTGATTGGCAATCGACCTAGCCTCTTTCGCAAGTTCGAACTCGCCAAGAGAGGCTTCATGGGTTTCATTTATCTTTTGCTCTACTGCAGCTGATGCAACATTTTGGCCAACCATAATTATTGATAGCAGGACTAGTTGCAAAAAAGTCTGGGCCACCCAAGCTACGATGACTACAACATCGCCGGTCTTAAGTGCTGCTGGGAGTGAGATGAGAGCGAGAGCAGCAAAAATATATGCACACCACATAGTTGAAACACCAGATGTTATTTTCGCTGCTAATTTAGTGTTGAACTCAGAAATTTTGCTCATAGCCTAATGATACGGCCCACAACTTAGTTGGCAGGTTTATCTGGACTCTATTAGTAGGATTAGGCATATGCGCGCATCCAAGAAGTGGCCTAAAAGGCTAGCTATAGCGCTTTCAATCTCAATTGTTTTTGCTTCGGCTGGTACCTACTTTTTCAATAAGACTGCCTCTACTGCGATACCTAGATCAAAAGCGCTAGATGGAGCCAAGCAATCTAGTGATGGTGGCACAAATATTCTTTTGCTTGGTCTAGACAGTCGCCGCGATAACAATGGTGGAAATCTCCCAAGAGCTCTTCTTGATTTGATGCATGTTGGTTCTTCATCGGCAATTGGTGGATATAACACAAACACTATGATTTTGATTCACATCCCTGCAGGAGGGAAGAAGGCAGTCGCGGTTTCAATTCCTCGCGATGACTATGTCGCAGTTCATGGTTATGGAAATAAGAAAATTAAAGAGGCTTATGGCTATGCCAAATATAGTGAAGACTCTCGCCTTTATAAATTAGGCGTCCAAAATCCAGACCGCGAGCACCAAGCCCGAGAAGCAGGTAGAACTTCGACAATTAAGACAATCACTGCTTTGCTTGATGTCCCGATTGATCATTTTGCCGAAGTAAATCTAGTTGGATTTTATGATCTAGCAAATGCTCTTGGTGGGATTCAAGTTTGTTTAAAGAACGCCGTAAATGACAAGCAATACTCCGGCGCAGTATTTCCTGCAGGATTGCAAACAATTTCTGGTGTGGACGCCCTTAAGTTCGTGCGCCAACGTCACGGCCTGCCAAATGGCGATCTAGATCGCACGCATCGCCAGCAAGCATTTATTACTGGCGTAATTACAAAATTTAGAACTCAAGGAATCTTCGCAGATTTGAGCAAACTTTCAGGACTTCTAAATGTGGCAAAGAAAGATGTAGTAATCGATTCTGGTTGGGATGTTCTTGGCTTCTTACCTAAGGCCAAAGCACTAACTGGCGGAAACATTACTTTCCATACATTGCCTATTGAAAGTTATGGATTCCGCGATTCACAGAGCGTCAATGTGATTGATGAAGTTAAAGTCAAAAAGTTTGTTCAAGATCTTTTCTACCCAACACCCGTGCCAAAGGGGTCACCAACTCCATCGCCAACTACAACTAAGGCCGCTAATCAGGCCAATGGTAAAGCTGTAAGTGGCAGTGGAATTCCGTGTGTGAACTAATTGTTCGGATTCCTTGCGGTATTCATTGGTGCCCTCACAGCAGTCCAGTCCCGCCTAAACGGGCAACTCTCTAAAGACATACATAGTGGACTTGCTGCAGCGCTAATTTCCTTTATTACTGGTTGGATATTTCTTATAGTTTTGGTTTTTGGTATTAAAAAAGAACGAGATGCCCTAAAAATTATTTTTCATTCGGTGCGTCATCGTAAACTTTTAATCTGGGAAATTACTGGTGGCGTAATCGGTGGTTTCTTTGTTTCGGTACAAAGCATCACAGTTCCAGTAATTGGAGTTGCTCTATTTACTATTTCAGTGGTCGCTGGGCAAACAGCATCTTCTTTAGTTGTGGACAAGATCGGCCTATCCCCAAGTGGCAAGAAGAAAATCACCCCACCACGAGTAATTGCAGCAGCCGTCACACTTGTTTCAGTTTTTATCGCTGTCTATCCAGATCTAAAGAGTTCAACTTTCAATATAGCGGCTTTGGTTGCAGCACTAATCGTGGGCACCGGCGTATCAGTTCAACAGGCATTTAATGGTCGAGTTGTTGCAATCTCAAAAAGCGCACTTGCTACGACTTTTCTAAATTTCTTGATGGGCGCATTGATCATCTCTGTAGCACTGGCATTCCAATTAGTTCGCGGTCTACATATTGGCGCACTTCCCCACAACCCGTGGATTTACTTAGGCGGGCCAATTGGTCTAATTTTCGTGGCGGTATCTGCTTACATAATTAAAGGCTTGGGAGTTCTAAACTTTATTTTACTTAGTGTGACAGGCCAATTAACTGGAGCTCTTGCTTGTGATTGGATTGCGCCCACCCACTCTGGTGGAATAAGTGGTTACCTAATCTTTGGAACACTTCTTACTCTTTCTTCAATTGCTATCTCTAAAAGATTTGAAGCAAAGACTAATTAGTCGTCTTCTCCGCCTTCATTTTCACCGCCACCTCGATGTTCACCCTCGCCACCACCGTTAACTGATGGGGGCTTAAAGCCACCGGTTGTTCCTGGGACTGCCATAGTTGTAGGGGATTGTTTCTTCGTCGCAATTGGTGCAGCTTTCTTCAAAGTTGTTGTGCTTGTACTAGAGGCACTAGTTCCATTTGTATTACTACTTGAATTACTACTTTGGGTTGAAGTGCTTTGATCAACTGGAGTTATAGCCGAAGTGTTTTGACTTGCTGTTGGAGCCACTGAAGTGATTGGGAGTGGCGTGCCAGTTGATTTGTGTAACTCTTTATAGGCAACTGCCCCTCCGAGTGCTACGGCAAAGGCAAGGATTCCAATTTGTGCTTTCATGAGAGAAATAATGTATCCAATTGATTAGCCAACGGGGTGATTGGCCTGAGGGTTTGCTGAGTCTGGCAGAGATAGGGCAAAAGTGAGAGAATTGTTCGTGCCTAAGATCCAAGCCCCAACGGTAGCTGCAAATCGCGAGATGCGTCGCCAGCAATTAATGGCTGCTGCCATTGAACTTGCGTTATCTGATGGCGCCGAATCAATCACTGTTGCTGCTGTTGCGCAAAAAGCTGGGCTGGCTAGAAGTTCAATCTATGAGTATTTTGCAAGTTCAGCTGATTTAGTGGCTGACTTAGTTCTAGAGGAACTTGATTACTATCAAACTCGGTTAGCTACTGCCATTGGTGGTGCCACAGATCCATTTGAAATGATTGAGCTTTGGAT
>CAIJOE010000007.1 GCA_903822245.1 uncultured Actinomycetes bacterium | reverse complement strand
TCAGAGCGCGCTCGCGCACTTGATTCAGGTGAATACACACCAGATCTAGAGGTTGCAGCCCCAAAAGTAGCTGCGCCTGTGGTGGCGCCTGCGGCTGTAAATAAGAGTGCATCAGTAACGATCCAAGCAAAGCCAGATGCTTCAGCTGGCGGTGGTTCATCAATGGAACTCTTTGAAAAGATGAGCGGTGTGAAATCAGATGCACCACTTTGCATGACTTGCGGAGTGAAAATGCGTATGGCTGGTTCATGCTTTGTCTGCGAAGGTTGCGGTAATACTTCTGGATGTTCATGATCCATTAAATAAAGTTACAGAGGGTCGCGATAATTATCGCGGTCCTCTTTTCTTTTTACGATAAGTAAAGACGCTATCTAACTGTTGGGCTAGGCCCTACTAGGGTGAGTCCTTCTTATGAAATTCGCTAGAAGAACTAGGTGTGAGTCAGCATTTTGTGGAGAGCAACGGCCTGTTAATAAAGGCATAGTGGCAAGCCTTAGATAGGCTGGGGCTATGAGAAAAATATCTACCAAGATTGCCTTCGTATTAATTGCCGTGATCAGCACATCTAATGCCGGCGCGAATGCTGCAACCACAAAGGCCACGCCAAAACCAACTGTTAAAGCAACCACAAAGGCCACACCTAAAGCCACAGTTGCTGCGTTGCCACCAATCATGGTTGATCCAACAACTATTAAGACTCTAACTATTACTTCCAAAGACACAGTTGTCTTCACTGTTGCTGATACCGCAGGCTGGGATGCACTAGTTTCAAATCAGAAAGTTCTTTCATTTGATGCTGGTGGTAGCAAGGGCGGTGCAACCTTTAATCCAAGTGTTAAGGCGCTAAAGGCTGGAACAAGCTGGGTGGTTTTAAAGAAGTGGGACAAGCTAGTTTCTGCAATTAAAATTACTGTCCTTTAGTTTCAACTAACTTCTTAAAGTGAGTGATTCAAACTTAGACAAAGTGCGAAGCGCACTTGCCTGCGCAGTTGATGCAATCGGTGGCCAACCACGTGAAGGTCAGATTGAAATGGCTGAAGCAGTAGCTAACGCGCTCTCTGATCGACATCACTTGCTTGTGCAGGCCGGAACTGGAACTGGTAAGTCACTGGCTTATTTAGTCCCCGCCCTAGTTCATGGCAAAAAGGTTTTAGTTGCCACTGCCACCCTTGCCTTGCAGCGCCAGCTAGTCGAGCGTGATCTGCCAAGAATCAAAGGTGCTCTGGAAAAAGAACTAAAGCGCGAACTGAGCTTCGCTGTTTATAAAGGTGTTGGAAATTACCTTTGCCTGCAAAAGATGAATGGTGGGGGACAAGATCCAGATGGTGAAGTCCTAATGGATATCGGAGTCTTAGAAAAAGATGCAAAGCGCCTTCGTGCCTGGGCTGAAACTCCTGGCGTCTCTGGCGATAGAGATGATGCCCCAGATGTTGATCGTAGGGTTTGGTATGCCAATTCAGTTTCAGGGCGAGAATGTATTGGTAAAGATGAATGCGCCTTTGGCAGCCAATGTTTTGCCGCAAATGCTAAAGCAAAGGCGCAAACAGCAGATGTTGTAGTTACTAACCACACCTTATTGGCCATTGAGATTGTTGATTCACATCCGATCTTGCCAGAGCGAGATGCCGTAATTCTAGATGAAGCCCACGAATTTATGGACCGCACTACTCAAGCTGTTACCGAAGAGCTAACAGTTGGTCGAGTTGAGCGCGCGGCCAAGATGGCCAAAAAACATATGCCAGGTAAGGCAGCAGATGCTTTTCAAAAAGCGGCAGACTTATTTGCCGATGCACTTACTGATTATGCAAGTGATGTTAGAAACGATCCGACTAAAGCCGGACGCCTGCCAGATCTTCCTTCACAATTAGAAGCGCCAATTCGTAAAGTAAAAGACGCTGCTAAAGCAGTTGTTGAACTTATAAATGCTGACTCTGAGGTGATCAATCCAGATGCGATGGCCGAGCGAGCACGGGTAAAAGGGGCAACAAGTGAAGTGGCACAAACTGCCACCAAGATGTTAAAGCCAAGTGTCCATCAAGTTATGTGGTTTGAACCTACGTTTTCAACGCTTTATTTAGCGCCACTTTCAGTTTCTGCCGTTCTTCGAAAGAACTTGCTAAACCAAACTCCAGTTATTGCCACCTCGGCCACCTTGTCAGTTGGCAAATCCTTTAATTCAATTGCCGAATCAATTGGTTTTCTAGTCGGCAAAGATTTTGAAGATGATGAGTTTGAAAAAGGTGAGATCGATCCAGCAAACCTTCAGATGCTAGATGTTGGTTCGCCTTTTGATTTTGCAAATCAAGGAATGCTCTACCTACCGCGTGATATTCCAGAACCAGGTCGAGATGGTCCAAGCAAAGAGGCGCTAGAAGAGCTAGCCGAGTTAATAGATGCAGCAGGCGGGCGAACTCTTGCTTTATTTAGTTCCTGGCGAGGTGTTGAGATGGCTGATGAATACTTACGAAAAGTATTAAAAGAGCTACCGATTGCAATTATTACTCAAAAGCGTGGGGATTCAGTTGGATCACTGGTGGAAAAATTTGCCGCTGATCAAACTTCTATCTTGCTTGGCACAATCTCCCTGTGGCAGGGAGTTGATGTTCCAGGGCCGGCCTGCACGCTTGTTGCAATTGATCGCATTCCATTTCCAAGACCAGATGAACCAGTAATGAGTGCGCGCGCTGCAGAGGCTGATGCCGCAGGTGGTAGCGGCTTTATGCAGGTTTCCTTGCCAAGAGCTGCGCTACTTCTTGCCCAGGGAACTGGTCGCTTGATTCGATCAATTGAAGATCGGGGAGTTGTTGCGATCTTGGATTCTAGAATTACAACAAAGCGCTATGGCTCAACACTTCTAAATTCAATGCCACCATTTTGGCGCACTTCAGATGGCGCAGTTATTAGAGAGTCACTTAGCCGACTACATAAAACGTATTTGGAGCAAGGAAAGTAGTTCTGGCCAGCTCTTAGCAAAACTTGGATGCAAATTCTTTTCCACTACTTGATCAAAGGCGATCCACTCTATTTGAAGTGATTCATCATTTTGCTCATGGGCCACCAACTTTGGATCACAGGTAGCAATGACTGTGTCATAAGCCCAGCCGCTGTGCTCATCATGGAAGGTATCTAGCGGTGTTACTAAATCAATTTCAATTCCAATTTCTTCATGAGCTTCGCGAAGGGCGGCCTGGATAATTGTTTCGTGGGAATCTCTAGCACCACCAGGAATACCCCAAGTGTCTCCGTTATGCACCCACGGTGCACGATGTTGAAGTAATACTTTCTCATCTCTGACTAAAAGTAATCCGGCAGCGCCATTTAAACCCCAATGGCGATTGCCACAGGTGCACTCCACCCAGCCATCACCATCTCTATGTGCCACACCTCTAGAGTGGCACATCTTCCACAGCTTTGTCTTATTCACAGGCAAGTGACTAATCAGATTAACTAGCTTGGAAAAGTAACTACTTTCGCTTCATGTTTCTTCGAATTGGCGTAGTACTTATCTCAATCACGCTCTTAAGTGGCTGCGGGCGATCTGAAGGAGCAAAGTTCTTGGCTGGTGAAGCTGGAAATTTGGTGGCATCGACTTCCCTTGATGCAACCTTGCCTAGCAATGTTGAGCCCCTGGCCCTTACGGCAATTATTAATTACATCGATGCGCTAAACATCGGACTTCACACTGGGCAAGTACTTCCAATTCGCATGGCAGCAATGGCTGGCTGTGGCTGCTTAAAGATTGCCGATAGCTTTGAAGACATTTATGCCACGGCAAATCTTGTCGGGGGAGATTACAAAATAACGGAGATATC
This sequence comes from uncultured Actinomycetes bacterium, assembly GCA_903822245.1. Lineage (GTDB taxonomy): Bacteria > Actinomycetota > Actinomycetes > Nanopelagicales > Nanopelagicaceae > AAA044-D11. The sequence goes on along the minus strand of CAIJOE010000007.1, from coordinate 570 downwards.
TGCGCTAATTAATACACCCCAAGTCATTAAATTAAAGGTTCGAGTTGCAATGAGTGCGACTAAGCATGTTGATCGAAAGAGCGGTGCCGTTCAAATCTGGGAAGCATCTAACATCGACACCAATTTCACACTAAAGCCCGTAAATGGCGATTGGTGGATAGTGCAGAGCCAATGAGAAAAGCCTTAGTTGCACTTCTACTTCTTCTGCTACTGCCAAATTCGGCATATGCGGTGAGCAAAGCAAAGTGCCAAACCAAAGTATGCGTCAAAGTCTTTACGGATCCAAAGACTGGGCAAGTTATCATTCAGGCTTATCAAAACCGGCCTGGTGCAACTAAAAAGCCAAAAGTATTAAGCACACCTTTGCCAAAACCAACTAGAACTTGGAAACCAAGACCTTATGTCTATCGTCCTTACACTCCAAGACCAAAGGTAAGTAGTAAACCCAAAGTAGTAAGTGCGATCTCCCTTTCAGATCAACTTACCCAACTCATTCCAATGCGTGAGATCTATTACCAACCAGCTGGCAAGGTATTGGCCCAGGTGCCAGTTAATTTTTGGACTACTACT
>CAIJOE010000006.1 GCA_903822245.1 uncultured Actinomycetes bacterium | reverse complement strand
TCGAGGCTGAGTTTGCGCTAACAGTTGCGGAAATTAACCTTTTAACTAAGAAGAAGGCGCTGCTTGAAGATCAGCCAATTCTTTCGCGGACTTTGCAAGTTCGTGATGCTTATTTATCACCGCTGCACTTACTTCAAATTAACTTATTGAGTCGAGTGCGCACTGAAGGCGCTGACGCAGACCCATTGTTAATACGCGCATTGTTGCTAACTATTAATGGTGTTGCCGCAGGCTTGCGCAATACCGGCTGATTTATCTAGTTTTGATTAGTTGTTTACCATAATTTCATCAAAATAGCCCCTATTTTAACTTTTACCCTTTTTGCGCATGACTTAACTTTCTGCCCATGACATCTACAGGCCATTCAGCATTTGACGAAGTAAATGAGAAAGTTGCCCAGGCTGGCGATATTCTTGGCTTGAAGCAAGGAGTTATTAGTGCTTTAAGTAGTTGCGAAAGAGAAGTCGTTATTTCTATCCCACTCAGACGTGGTGATGATGTTGAAGTTTTAACTGGTTACCGAGTTCAACATTCAAGTGCCCGCGGACCCCGAAAAGGTGGAATCCGATTTCATCAAGCCGTTGACTTGGATGAAGTCCGGGCGCTTGCCTCACTTATGACTTGGAAAACGGCACTCATAGATGTTCCTTTTGGTGGCGCAAAAGGAGGCGTAGCAGTAGACGCATCTTTGCTAACTGAAATTGAGAAGGAAGAAATCATTCGACGATGGACTAGATCGCTTGTCCATGTTTTAGGGCACCATCGTGATATTCCAGCTCCGGATATGGGAACTGATTCAAAAACTATGGCTTGGTTGATGGATGAATTCCATCGCCTAGAAGGCTTCCAGCCTGCATGTGTCACAGGTAAGCCTGTGGAACTGTTCGGTGCTCCGGGACGAGAGGAAGCCACGGGCCGTGGCGTTGCAATGGTCGCGGCCGAAACTTTGAGACAACATGATGTCGAGGTGAAAGGTGCAAAGGTTGCTATCCAAGGTTTTGGAAACGTTGGCCGATATACCGCGCTCGTCTGTCAAGAACTTGGCATGAAAGTAATCGCAATCTCTGATGTAACTGGCGGAATTAAAGACGATAACGGGCTAGATATTAAAGAATTTTTCGGGAAAAAATCTCTTGCAGATGTTGAGGTTGATGAGCGAATTGGTGCTGCCGAAGTACTTGAAGTTAAATGCGACGTCCTGATTCCAGCTGCATTAGGTGGGGTTATTAATTCGGAGAATATGACCAGAATTAATGCACGTTTCATTATTGAAGGCGCTAATCAACCACTCTCAATTTCTGCCGATAAGCATTTGCGCGAAAGTGGCGTATTCATTGTGCCAGATATTCTCGCAAATTCTGGTGGAGTTATGGGCTCGTATTTTGAATGGACTCAAAATATTCAAGAATTTAGCTGGTCAATCGAAAAGTTTAGACGTGAACTAGATGCACGAATGGAAACTGCTTTTAACAACACAAACACCGTTACAGGCCACGGACTCAAGGATCCCGATACGGCCAAGCACGCCGTCTCGGCACCGATCGAAACCGAGGCCACGGCTCAAGCCGTCCGCGAAGCCCTCGCGAGGGTCG
>CAIJOE010000005.1 GCA_903822245.1 uncultured Actinomycetes bacterium | reverse complement strand
TAGAATCAAGTAGTTCTAGAACCGCTTGTTTAACCGGAATATTTTTATGTATCAGATGGGCTCCTGGACTAATTCCTTGTGCGTTGGTATTTTTTGTAAATTCTGATATGAATACCTTAGGACTCTTGATAACGCCACTCTCAAATAGATCGTTAGCGATCTTTGTTCCGGTCGCACCATTTACAATTGAAAAAACAAATTCCACCCCGGGCTTTCCTGCCGGAAAGTCATTCTTGGGAATAACGATTCGAATTAATCCTGTAAGAATCAGCAAACTAGCCATCATTAAGGCCACTTTTCTAGATATCGCTGTCCTAAACATCAGAGAATTCTATTCAATGGCTCGCCATTTACGCGCTCTTGATTAAGGGCGCTTTCAAGTATTGCGGCGGCGGCAACTTGATCGATTTCACTTTTAGCTTGCTTTGAATTCTTGCCCTGTTCTTTAAGAGTTCTAGCGGCACTAACCGTTGTTAACCGCTCATCAACTCCATAAATAGGCAAAGCGCTGATAGATCTCAATTCCTGAACGAAATTTGCCACCGATATTTCTTTCGCGCTCGAATCTCCAGATAAATGCTTAGGTTGACCTATAGCAATATAGATTGGGTCGTATTCATTGAAAATAGCTATTAACTCGCTTGGCAATTTTTCCTTAATGTTCAAAAGAGTAGTTAGAGGCGTAGCTAGCACTCCTGAGGCATCCGAGATTGCCACTCCGATACGCACGTCTCCGTAGTCGAAGGCGATTCGACGACCGAGTCTCACTTAATTAACCGCTAAGGAGCCTATGGTTTTTGCTATTTCAGCCAGAGCCGTAGCAACTGCAACTTGCTCAGTTCCGCCTCCTTGAGCAAAATCATCTTTACCGCCGCCTCCGCCACCAAGAATGGTCGAACCACTTTTTACGAGTGCTCCTGCCTTGATTCCGAGTGTGTTCGCAAAGGCACTCACTGCAACAGCAAGGCTTGCTCGCTCTTCGCCTTTGGATATAAGAACTACAACTCCATTTTGCATTCGATTACGAAGATCAAGTGAAATAGTCTTTAAGTCTTCACTCGACATCCCAGCCTCTACCTCAACTGCAAGTACTTCTAATTCACCCAACTTTATCTTTTGAGATAAAAGTCCAGCTGAACTTGCCAAAGCCTGTGAAGATTTGAACGTTGCGAGCTCCTTCTCGACACTTTTAAGCCGATCAATCAAGTCTGCGATTCGCTCCGGTAATTCTTCGGTGCGAGAACCCTTAATTAACTCAGTTAATGAATTCAATAAAACGTGTTCTCTAGCCAAAAATCCAAACGCGTCATTGCCGACAAGCGCTTCCACTCGTCTAACCCCCGCGCCAATTGAAGACTCACTTAACAATTTAACAATGCCGAGTTCACCTGATTTAGATACGTGCGTTCCCCCACATAACTCATGTGCCCAATCACCGACACTTACAACTCGCACTTGGTCGCCATACTTCTCGCCAAATAGTGCCATTGCACCCATCGCCTTAGCTTCTGGTTGGGTCATAATCTGGGCGTTAACACTCAAATTCTCGAGGAGAAGTGAATTGACTCGGCTTTCAACATCATTCAAAACAGAAGAAGGAACTGCTCCATTTGCTGGAAAGTCGAAACGAAAACGCCCTGGGGAATTTTCAGAACCCGCCTGTGTTGCAGTGTCTCCAAGTGCTTCGCGGAAAGCTTTGTGCACCATGTGTGTGGCAGTGTGAGCTCTTGAAATTGCTAATCGTCGCTCACGATCAATGGTTGCAAGTGCTCCCTCATTAACCTTTGCGACACCCGAAATTACTTGACCCCTATGGATAGAAAGTCCTGGAACCGGAGTTTGGACATCATCAATTTCAATTACTGTTCCATTCGCCAAAGTGATCGTTCCACCGTCTGGAAGTTGTCCTCCTCCCTCGGCATAAAAAGGGGTACGGTCTAAAATTATTTCTACTTCTGTATTTACTGGCGCCTCTTGAACGCTCTTCCCATCGACCATAATTGCCTTGAGGCTCGCCTCGGATGACATCTCTTCATAACCAGTAAATTTTGTGGCACCCGATGCGTCCAGAATCTTTCTATACTCGCTAACGTCGGTATGGCCAGTCTTCTTTGCCCGTGCGTCAGCCTTGGCACGGTCTTTCTGCTCCTTCATTAATTTTCTAAATCCGTCTTCATCCACACTCAAACCCTGCTCTGAAGCCATCTCCAAAGTTAGATCAAATGGAAAACCATAGGTATCGTGCAACTTGAAAACAGTGTCACCAGCTAGCTTAGTTAAGTTTGTTTTCTTTACCGTATTAGCTGCAACATCGAAAATTTGAGTTCCACTTTTAAGGGTGGAAAGAAAAGAATCTTCTTCATTAAC
>CAIJOE010000004.1 GCA_903822245.1 uncultured Actinomycetes bacterium | reverse complement strand
GTTGGTGGCATCACCATAATTCTTGGTTACTACGCAGATCTAGGAGCATTGCTACTAGCAATTTTCCTAATCCTTGCTGCAATTATCTTCCACAACTTCTGGGCTGAGGCAGATGCAACTGCAAAGCAGACTGAAATGATGAACTTTATGAAGGACTTTGCGCTAGCTGGCGCTGCTCTAATTCTTTTGGCCATGCTTGCTAAGCAAGGCGGAGAAGTTGACTTTGGTTGGGTTTTATCAAAGGCCCACGTAGCACTCTGGAAGTAATTAAGTAATTAATTTAAAAGCCCCCGAAGGTTGCAAAAGCAGCCATCGGGGGCTTTTTTAATGGCACCATATCCGTATGGAGATATTTGGCGCCTTACTGGCTGGGTCATTTATTGGCGCAGTTCTTGGATTTATTGGCGCAGGTGGCGCAATGCTCTCGGTGCCTATCCTCATCTATTTTTTCAACTTTGCACCTAAGCAGGCAACTGTTGCAGCCCTTGCCATAGTTTTCCTTGCGGCATTTTCTGGCGCAATCCCGAAATTTAGAAAGGGTGAAATACTAGTCCGCGAAGCCTTTTCAGTTTGGGCAATCGGCCTAGTGACAAATCTAGGTGGCGCGGTGCTCGCTAAGCACTTAACAGATAATTTAATTCTTTCTGGTTTTTCTCTTATATTAATTGCAGCAGGAATTTCAATGTTGCTACCACAAGTAAATCAGAGCGTTGAACGAAAGGTCCCCATACCGACCCTGATTCTTATTTCTCTAATTATTGGCTCGATGACTGGAATCTTTGGCGTCGGTGGAGGATTCCTTGCAATACCTGTTCTGGTACTTGGCTTTAATAGCCCACTTGCAAAAGCGGCCGGAACTTCACTCTTAATAATTGCACTTAATTGTTTTACGGCACTAATCGGTCATAGGTCGAGCTGGGGACAGATCAGCTGGCACGTGCCAATCGCTATTGCGATTAGCGCTGTTGTGATTTCACTTTTTGCTTCCCACCACAGCAGCAAAGTTCCAACTACTGTATTAAAAAAATCTTTTGCCTATCTCTTATTTTCAATAGCAATCTGGACTCTAATTAAGACTTGGCTTTTGGCTTAACTATAAAGAAATAAGTGCCATTAACTGGATGGCCATCTTCAGAAACTGCTCGCCAAGTAACCGTTATTTTTCCAACTGTACCTAAATTTTTAATCTTGGTTGAAAGGCGAGGGCCAGATACCTGGGTTATCCCGTCATTTATTATTATGCCCTTTGAGTCCTTTACAATCAGAAAATTACTTTGCTTACCCTTTATAACAATCGGATTTCCATCGAATTCAACCCAAAGCAAACTTGGCAACGCACCTATAGTTGCCCCCTTTTTTGGGCTGGTATTTGAAATCTCACCATGGGCATATGCGCCTTGACTGGAGATAATCTGCAAAATTAAAAGGACGCCGGCAATTTTCTTTAGCACTCAGGGATGCTAGCACTTTAGCGATAGGCTTTTAGGGTGATCAGAAAAATAGCGGCCGAATTTGTTGGAGTTTTTGCTCTCCTAACTTCCATCGTTGCCTCTGGCATTATGGCAACCAATGTAAGTCAAGATTTTGGTATTCAGCTAATCATTAATATGACTGCGATTGTTGCAATGCTTGGAATTCTAATTTTTGTGATTTCGCCAATAAGTGGGGCTCATTTCAACCCCTTAGTTACTTTGATTGATCTGTATTACAAGAAGATCTCTCCAAAACTTGCACTTGGCTATATCGCTGCTCAATTTACCGGGGGCGTATTTGGTACCGCACTGGCTGATCTACTTTTTAAAAAACCAATCTTTTTCTCTTCTCATCACATCCGTTCTGGATCTAATATATTTTTAAGTGAAATAGTTGCTACATCTGGCTTAATATTCTTTATCCGACTTTTAAATAACCAAAAGCGTGGCCAATACGGAGCATTAGTAGTCCCTGTTTATGTAACCTCTGGCTTCTTCTTCACCTCCTCGTTCATCTTTGCTAACCCTGCTGTAACCTTTGCAAGAGCTTGGAGTGATACCTTTACTGGAATTGCTCTTCGATCTGTTCCAATGTTTTTTCTTGCCCAAGTAATTGGCGCAGTAATTGGAGTGATTACGGCAAATGTTCTTTCATCAAAGGAGTAGAAATGTCTAGTAAGCCTACGGTTCTATTCGTTTGTGTTCATAATGCTGGCCGATCGCAAATGGCTGCCGGCTTTCTCCAATCAATTGCGGGTGGCAAAATCGATGTTCTCTCAGCTGGCTCGGCCCCCAAAGATTCAATAAACCCAATCGCAGTTCAAGCAATGGCTGAAGTAGGAATTGATATCGCAAATAACGTGCCAAAAGTCCTAACTGTTGATGCCGTTAGAGATTCAGATGTTGTGATCACCATGGGATGCGGGGATGCCTGCCCAATTTTTCCTGGCAAGCGCTATGAAGACTGGGTACTTGATGATCCAGCTGGTCAAGGAATTCAACCGGTGCGAGTGATTAGAGATCAGATTAAGTCCCGAATTGAAGAGTTAGTTAAAGAACTCCTCCCATAAGATTGACTCATGGAACAAGTTCTAGCTAACCCAAATGTTCAGCGGGTTGAAAACAGACTAAAAGAACTTGGTGTTGTTGGTGAAGTTAAAGCACTTTCAGATAGCGCCCGAACTGCTCAAGAAGCAGCCGATGCGCTGGGAATATTAGTTGGCCAAGTAGCTTCTTCAATTGTTTTTAAACTTCCAGATGATTCACCACTTTTAGTCATAACAAGTGGCAGGCACCGAGTGGATACTACATTAGTTGCACAGGGACTTGGCGTAGAAAAATTGCATAGAGTTGATGCAGATTATGTTAAAGAGCAATCCGGATTCTCTATTGGGGGCGTCTCTCCTGTTGGTTGGATAAATAAGGCAACTATTTTGATAGATCAGGCCCTAAATGAATATGAAGTAGTTTGGGCCGCGGCGGGGCATCCGCACGCAGTTTATCCAACAAATTTTAGTGAACTTATTGCTTGCACCAATGCCAGGCCAATGATTATTGGGGATTAGAACTAACTTAGCGAAGCTAGTAAGGCTCCAGCAACAATTAGACAAATACCAAGCCAGTTTAGTTTTGAGTATTTTTCATTAAGAATTACCACAGCCAATAGAACAGCAAGGGGCATACTCAATTTATCTATCGGGGCGATCTTTGAAACGCTGCCAATTTGAATTGCCTTGAAATAAAAGAGCCAGGACACTGCGCCAGCAACACCTGATGCCCCGATCCAAAATAGTGGCCAGCCTCTAACTTGAATGACTTTTGCCCCGAGGCCAGATGCAAATAAAACCCCCACAAGAAATACGGTCATTATCGAACTTCGAATTGCGGTTGCAACTGTGGAATCAACCCCACCCAGTCCAAGTTTTCCAAAGATTGCTACCAGGGATGCTGAGGCTGCTGATATCAGCGCATAAATGAGCCAGCGATAATCGGTCACCCGTGCAGGTTACTCCTGAATATTCATTTGCGCGCGTGTAATATCAAACAATCATGATCAAGAAATCTTTATGGAGCCAGTCAACAGGCAACGGAGAACCGCTCTTTCTTATCCATGGCATGGGTTCGGCGAGTACGGCTTGGAAAGAAATTATCCCAACATTAAGTCAACGATTTAGAGTCATAACTCTCGATCTACCAGGGCACGGAAATACACCACTAATAGAAAGCCAGCCCATGGATCCAACTTCTTTGGGTAATGCGATTTTTGAGCTAGCCGATGCATATGGAATTGAAAAAATGCACATAGTTGGAAATTCACTCGGCGGTTGGATAGCACTTGAGATGGCAGCTTCTAATCCTGATCGAGTTCTATCTGTAACTGGATTGGCTCCGGCAGGACTTTGGCTAACGCCATATTCATCCCGAATTCCAGGAACTGCTGGTTCAAAAATAATTGCTAGTGCACTTAAACATGTGGCACCAACTTTATTGCGATTTGAAAGCGTGCGAAAGATTGGTTTTAGTTCAATTAGTCCTAGATGGAATGAGCTCTCACTTGATATCTGCCGAGATGCAACTATTGCGATGGGCCGATCCCCTGGTTATTACCCTGCATGGGATGCACTATTAAAGAAACGATTTGATAAGGAAATTGATCCAAAAGTTACTGTAACAATAATTTTCGGCGATGCCGATAATACCTTGCCGGTGCGGACCTGTCAGGAGCGCTCTCTTGCACCAAAGCATGCCAAGTGGCTTATTCTCTCTGAGTGTGGTCACGCTCCGATGTGGGATGCACCTGAAGATGTTAGTAGCGAAATTTTCTCAACAACACAACGAGCAAAATGATTGCAGTCATTTACTTTTGGCGAATTAAACCAATTCATCTTCCACTAGCAATCCTTCATATGGCACTTGATCGCATTTCCCTAAGAGGGAATAACAAAATCAAATTCTACAAATCACTTGGCACCGGTAAAGGTGAAACATTTACTCCTAGTGACGCTAATGCCCTTAGATGGGGATTATTAGTAACCCTTGATTCAAAAGACTTCGAGGCTTTTAATAATTCGGTGCTCATAAATTCATGGCGTAAATTTTCGGTAAGTGAATATCGAGCAAACTTACAACCCATTAGTTCGCATGGAATGTGGGCAGGGAACCAACCATTTGAAGAAAACAAAATCCAAGGTTGGAAAGGCAAAATTGCAGCGATAACCAGGGCCCGCATTAAATGGAATCTAAATTCAAAATTCTTCAAATCAGTGCCACCTGTGACACTAAGTCTTAAAAATAGCCCCGGACTTCTAGGTGCGATTGGAATTGGGGAGGCCCCGATTGGCTTACAAGGTACTTTTTCCAGATGGTCTTCTGCGCAAGATATTCGTAACTTTGCCTACAGCGGTGCGGCGCATTCCAGAGTTATTGATCAAACTCGTGAACTCAACTGGTATGCCGAGGAGCTTTTCGCTCGCTTTGCGATTCTAGAAGAGCATGGTGAGTTCTAACCAAACTTAAGGCAGAATTAGGCCATGTCCATCCGTCAATATCGCCCACGCAGAAAGAATCGACGTGGCATTAGCGCTGGTAAATCTTGGACCCTTCATTTAGTTTTTGTACTGGCTTTGGCGCTACAAATTAGTTATCCCCTAGTTGAAGGCAATTTACTTCGCACCATCACATTGTTGACTGTTTACTTTGGCGCTGCTGCAATGTTGCTGCATGCACTTTTTTCATATGGCTTTAGATACTTTTCGACTTTCTTTCTTATTACCTTCGCCTTTGGTTTACTAGTTGAGCTCCTTGGAAGTAAAACTGGCTGGCCCTTTGGAACATACAAATATGACGGCTCTCTTGGTGTTGCTATCTCAGGTGTTCCGCTAGTCGTTCCTTTTGCCTGGATCATGATGGCCCATCCGATTTTAATAGCAGCCAGGAAAGTGAGTTCTGCTTGGGTTTTTCTTTATGGCGGCATCGCCCTAATGTGTTGGGATCTATTCCTAGACCCGCAAATGGTTTCAGCTGGAAGGTGGAGTTGGAAACTAGTTGGACCTAGCATTCCTTTCGCTAAGCAAATTCCACTTTCAAACGCGGCTGGATGGCTTTTCTCAGGTCTTGCATTAATGGGACTACTTAATTTTGCTCTGCCTAAGGAACGTCGAAAGTTTAGCGTTAATTCAAATGTGCCAGATATCTTCTTGGCTTGGACGCTTTTTGCAGGAATTGTTGGAAACGTTTTCTTTTTCCACAATGCTGCACTTGGAATATACGGTGGTTTGATTCTCGGAGCAGTTCTAACTCCTTATTTCTACACTGTCTTCTTCGGCAAGCCTGACTCATTTAATTAATGTTGATACTTTTCCTAGCGTGGCTTGCCTTTTCGCTGACCTTAATCAATGTCCTCACAGTTCGGATGATCAAGAACTTACCGGCGCAAATTAGCGACTCGGTGGACTTATTGATACCTATGCGCAACGAATCGCGAAATGTAAAAGAAGTCCTTGACTCAGTTATGAAGTCAAAGGGACTCTTAAATTTCAATATTTACGCATTGGACGATAATTCTTTTGACGATACGGGAGAACTAATCTCAAAATTTCCTGTCCATAAATTATCTGGAAGGACACTGCCCGAGGGATGGTTGGGCAAAAATTTTGCCTGCCAACAACTTTCCTTAGCTGGCGATGGTCAGTACCTAGTATTTTTAGATGCTGACGTTCGAATTACCGAGAACGCAGTTTCAAGCTCGATTAAGAAGATGCAAGATTTAAATTGGGACTTCATCTCTCCATATCCAAGGCAGCTCTCTGGTTCATTCATTGAAAACTTGATTCAGCCACTTTTACAATGGTCTTGGCTTGCCAGCGTTCCATTGCGCCTGGCCGAGCGCTTCCCGAATCGCTCAATGACAATTGCAAATGGGCAGTTTTTTATAGTGAAGAGAAGTGCTTATGAATCAATCGGACGTCATGAAACGATTAAATCTCAGGTCCTTGATGACCTAGAACTTGCTCGCGCACTCATTGCAAAAGGTTTTAAGGGCGCAGTTGCAGACGGTAGTAAAGTTGCAAAATGCCGGATGTATCAAAATGGCAGTGAACTTGTTTCTGGTTACACAAAGTCGCTCTGGAAAGCATTTGGTGGGATTCTAGGAACATTTACTGCAGTTGGATTATTAGTTGGTACTGGAGTATTGCCACTCCTTGCCTTTAATAGTGCTTACCTCTTAATTGTCTTTTCAAGAGTAATTGTTGCCCTCAAAGTGAAATCTAATCCGATCTATGCCCTGCTTCATCCACTTTCAATTCTTCTCCTTTGTTATTTGTTAGCCCTTTCCATTGTAAAGAAGCGACGCGGCACTCTCCAGTGGCGAGGACGTAGAGTTAACTAATGGCAAAGATCGCAGTAATTGGCGCGGGTGTTGGGGGTTTGGCCGCCGCAGCCAGACTTGCAAAAGCTGGACATAAAGTTGAAATCTTTGAAGCTTCAGATCAAGTTGGTGGCAAATGTCGCACCGAATGGATTGGTGAATATGCCTTTGATACTGGCCCATCCCTACTAACTCTTCCAGCGGTATATCGGGACCTATTCCTTAAAACCGGAACACGGATCGAACATATATTGAAAATTGATCCAGTTGATCCAGCTTTTGATTATTTTTTCCATGACGGAACACGAATTACTTTGCCGAATCTATCACTTGCAAAAACCTGTGACGCCATCGAATCTGCTTTAGGCAAAAGTGCTGGAGATCAGTGGCATAACTTGATGCAAAGAGCAGAGCGCATGTGGGATGTAGCTAGGACTCCTTTTATCGAATCTGAATTACTTCCCATTAGGAAATTACTGACCCGAAAAGGGTTCCTTTCAGATTTAAAAATAATCGCCCCACTTACCTCGCTGCAAAAAATCACGTCGAAATACACCAACAATCCTTACTTAGCGAAAATAGTTGATAGATACGCAACCTATTCCGGATCTGACCCCCGCAAGGTGCCAGCGGTTTTACTAACTATCGCCTTTGTTGAAAGTTCATTTGGTGCCTGGCATATCCAGGGTGGGCTTGGCCAACTTCCGATTGCACTTGAAAAGCGCTGCCAAGATTTAGGGGTCGCAATCCATCTCTCTACCAAGGTTTTGCAAATTGTGACCAATGGGAATATTGCAACCGGCATCCGTCTGCAATCAGAGGTAATTGATTTTGACATCGTAGTTGCCAACGCAGATACCGATCTTGTTTATAACCAACTTCTCTCCGAAGATGTAAAAGTTGTTACTAACGAACGTAAGAAAATTGCTAAGGCAACTAAGTCCCTTGCAGGGTTCTCACTGCTCCTTGGGCTAGATAACTCGAAAATTTCAGGCAATATTCCAAAGTTAAATCACCATTCGATTTATTTCCCAAAAGATTACGCTGCTGAGTTTGATGATATCTTCAAACGAAATGAGCCCGTTGAAGATCCAACAATCTATATTTGTTCGCCAAATGACCCGATGATGGTTAAGGGTGAAAACAAAGAAAATTGGTTTGTACTAGTAAATGCTCCAAGGCATGATCCAGAAAAAGGTTGGGATTGGCAAAAGAATCCTGCGGACTATGCCAAGAAAATTATCGCAAAACTAGATTCCCTCGGTTTGCGTGTTTCTGAACGTCTAGATGTGATGGAGTTTAGAACACCTTTCGACCTAGAAAATTCAGCTCTAGCACCTGGTGGTTCTATCTACGGTACTTCTAGTAATGGGGGCCGCTCTGCATTCCTTAGAGCCAAAAATCGCTCACCGCTTAAGAATCTATATTGCGTTGGTGGATCAGCTCATCCTGGTGGGGGCTTACCGCTAGTTGGAATTAGCGCTGAGATAGTTGCACAAGCTATTGGGAAGAACTAGAAGAAAGTCTTTTCTTAGAACTTCTCACAACTTGAATTAGTGCGATCAATTGCATCAAGAACCAAAGGAATGCGACAGGCGCCGCACCATCTTTTGTAACATGGCTCATCAGCAATCCGATCAATACCAAACTTGCTCGCACTGGGCGTTCTGAAAAGGTTACTACTCCAATTTCGGCAAATCCGAGTCCCCCAGCTCGCGCCCGAATGTATTCCTGAGTAAAGGCAAATAACGTGGCGATAAATAGAACTCCAGCAGGGGCGCCTAATTTATAGAGAGCTAAAGCCCAAAATATCTCAGCGATTCGATCTACTACTGAATCAATGACTGCGCCTTGTTTTGAAGTTATTCCTCGAACTATTGCAAGTGAGCCATCTATTCCATCAAAAATCAACGAAAGTGCAAGAAAGATTACTGCTATCCAATTGCTAGATGTGAGCCAAAGGGCAATAGCTGAAATTAGCCCGAGGAAGGTTAATAAGTTCGGGCTTACTTTGATCGCGGCAAGAGGCTTGACTAACCGATAGGAAATATTTAGCCACCAGCGCACCGCACCTTCAATTTTTGCATCACCATGCAGAGATGACCACTCACCGAAGAATTTATCACGATTCATTTTCACTCAATCCAAGATTCGCTGCAATTTCAAGAGTGGCTTTAGCACTATTCATTGTGTAGAAATGAAGACCTGGTACACCGGCTTGCAGTAACTCATCACACAGGGTTGTCGCAATTTCGATTCCTAGTTTTTGAACTGAATCTTCATTTTCGGCAATACTAGTAAACGCTTGCTCGATTTTTGGCGGGATTCTCGCTCCACCAAGTTCAGACATCCGCTTTAGTTGCTTGACGTTTGTAATAGGCAAGATTCCAGCAAATACTGGCATCTTAGAACCACGATTTTGAAGTTTTTCGACGAGTGAGATCCACTTCGAGCTTTCAAAAAAGAACTGAGTTGTGGCAAAAGTTGCTCCCAACTCTTCTTTGCGGATTAATACATCAATGTCTTTATTTAGATCTCCACCACTTGCCGGGTGCCCGTCAGGAAATGCCGCAACTCCAATTTCAAAACCGCCAGTAAGAGCAGCTAATTCAACTAATTGGTCGGCATGATCAAATCCATGTGGCGTCTTGGACCAAGGGGCGGCAGGGCCGTTAGTTGGATCCCCACGTAAGGCCAAGATGCTTTTGATGCCTACACTTTTATACTGCCCAAGAATCTCCACAAGTTCGGCTTTTGTTGACCCCACACAAGTCAGGTGGGCCACGGTATTGATACCAGTTTTTTCAGTAATTTCTTTAGTGATGCGAATGGTTCGATCTCGCGTGCTTCCACCTGCGCCGTAGGTCACAGAAATAAAGTCTGGAGACAAGTTATGTAAGGCGGCCATTGCATCCCAAAGGCGATCTTCGCCCGCCTGATCCTTGGGCGGAAAGAATTCCACGGATATTGTCATAGGCAGGCAGGTTACCCTTACCGAGTGAATTCCGCTTCTATGACGCTCCTTTCTGATCTGCGCGCCTGGGTCAATGAGGCCTTAATGGAGTTTGTGAGAAGTGAAAACAATTATTTGGCGCAAATTGGATCGGAGTTAGAACCAGTTGCATCTGCCATGGAGCGATTCTTACTTGAAAGTGGCAAGCGACTTCGTCCCACCTTTGCCTATGTTGGACTTTTAGGCACTGGAGCAAAACCAACTCCGGAATTATTAAAAGCTTGTGCAAGTTTAGAACTTGTTCACGTATGCGCCCTCATTCATGACGATGTTATGGATGCATCAGATACCAGGCGTGGAGCGCCATCTATTCATCGGGCATTTGAAACGATGCATAAGGATTTGAAACTTAAAGGATCGGCTGAACAATTTGGAATTTCTGCAGCAATTCTTCTTGGTGACTTAGCTCTTGTTTGGTCGGCAAAAATGCTTCACCAATCAGGCTTAAGCAGCGATGTATTAGTCCGCGCTCTTGCGATGTATGACGAGATGCGAGTAGAACTTATGGCTGGGCAATACTTAGATGTATACGAGCAGGCATTGGGCTCTGAATCTGTTGAACGTTCTCTAAAAGTAGCAAGATATAAATCTGGTAAATACACCATCGAACGTCCGCTGCACTTTGGGGCCGCCCTTGGAAGTATTAATCCAAATGAGTTGTATGAGGTTTACTCCAGCTATGGATTGCCCCTTGGTGAAGCTTTCCAACTTCGAGATGATGTTCTTGGGATCTTTGGTGATCCTTCGGAGACGGGTAAGCCAGCTGGTGATGATCTACGCGAAGGTAAGCGAACAGTCTTGCTTGCAAAAACTATGGAATTAGCCTCAAGCCAGGAGAAAACTCTAATTTCGGCATCACTTGGCGTTACAACACTTTCAAATGAGAAAGTTGAAGAGATTAGAGCGATTATCAAGAATTCTGGTGCATTGGCAGAGGTAGAGAATTTAATAACAAACCTAACAAACCAATCATTAAATGCCTTAAAGTCTGCTGCTATCGATTCCGAGGCAATAGAAATACTTCAAACTCTTGCCAATCTAGTTACCAACAGGAAGATATAAAATGACCAAGAGAGTTAAAGGTCCAACCGATCACGTAGTTATTGTCGGCGCTGGATTGGGTGGACTCAGCGCCGCTCTTCGCCTTGCTGGGGCTGGTCGGAAAGTAACCGTTGTAGAGCGCGAAAGTGTTCCTGGTGGGCGAAATGGTTTACTTCAAAAAGATGGCTACTCTTTTGATACTGGCCCATCTGTTTTGACCATGCCAGATCTAATCCAAGATGCACTTTCATGTGTGGGTGAAGACTTAAAGGACTGGCTTGAACTTCTTCCGCTAAAACCTCTGTATAGAGCTTTCTACCATGACGGTTCTTCACTTGATGTTCATGCCGAGACTGGACGCATGCAGGAAGAGATTAGAAATGTCATTGGACCTGATGAAGCAGCGGGTTACGGAAGGTATGTGGATTTTGTAACTAAGCTTTACAAATATGAGATGAATGATTTCATTGATAAAAATATTGACTCTCCGCTAAATCTTTTAACTCCAAACCTAGCCAGACTTGTTGCACTAGGTGGCTTTCGTCGCCTCGCTCCAAAAGTAAATGATTTCCTCAAAGATCCAAGAACTCAGAAGGTCTATTCCTTTCAGGCTATGTATGCCGGAGTAAGTCCTCAACAAGCCTTGGCAATCTACGCCGTTATCGCATATATGGATTCAGTAAACGGTGTTTTCTTTCCAAATGGTGGCATGCATGCTGTCCCAAGAGCACTTGCTGGGGCTGCTGCAAAGCACGGGGTTGAATTTAAATATAACTCCACTGTAACAACTGTTGAACATTCAAATGGAAGAGCAACTGCAGTAATAACACAGGGTGGTGAACGGATCGAATGTGATGCGTTGATCTTAAATCCAGATCTTCCTGTCGCATGGCGAGAGCTGCTAGGTCGCACGCCACCTTCTGTAAAGCGTCTTACCTACTCCCCTTCATGCGTAACTCTTTTGATTGGCTCAAATAAGAGCTATGACCGCTTGGCTCATCACAATATCCACTTCGGTAAATCTTGGGATGGCGTATTTGATGAATTAATTACGAAAAAGACTCTAATGACAGATCCAAGTTTGCTTGTAACAGTTCCAAGCCATGACGATAAGAATTTAGCTCCGGCGGGAAAACATTCATACTACGTACTATTTCCAACCCCAAATCTTTCTGCAGATATTGATTGGAATGTGCAAGGTCGCAAGTATCGCGATCAAATGATTAAGACGATGGAATCTCGCGGATATGACGGATTTGGTGACTCAATCGAAGTCGAACAAATGACTACGCCACTGGATTGGCAGGCTCAAGGAATGGAACAAGGAGCTCCCTTTGCAAGCGCACATACCTTCTTTCAAACCGGACCCTTTAGACCAAAGAACTTAGCCAAGGGTTTTGAAAATGTGGTCTTTGCAGGCTCTGGAACTCAACCTGGGGTTGGAGTTCCGATGGTCTTAATTTCCGGGCGACTTGCTGCTGAAAGAATTGTTGGGCCTGTTAAGTAGATTTTATGGATGAATTAACTGCTGCAGGGATAGTTGATCCTGAACTTAGAAAGTCCTACGCCGAGTGCAAGCGGTTAAATTCATTACATGGCAAGACGTACTACCTAGCAACGCTACTTCTTCCCCCAGCTAAACGTCCGTTTGTCCATGCTTTATATGGCTTTGCAAGGTATGCCGATGAAATAGTTGATGACCTAGCTTCAACCCTTACTGAGGACGAAAAGGCAAAAGAGCTTTCAACTTGGGGTAACGGAGTTCTAAGTGACATAAAAACTGGTTCAAGTCGTGATCACATTGGTCGCGCACTTGTCGACACGGTTAAACGCTTCGACATTCCAATTAGTTACTTTGAGGCATTCTTACACTCAATGACTATGGACCTAAGCGTTACTGAGTACCAAACTTTTGAAGATCTGATGGAATATGTTTACGGTTCAGCTGCGGTTATAGGTCTGCAAATGGTGCCAATTCTTGGTTCACTTTCAAGTGAAGCGGCTGTAGCAGCCGAAAAACTTGGAACTGCATTTCAACTCGCTAATTTCATTCGTGACGTTGGCGAAGACTTGGAGCGGGGGCGGGTTTATCTTCCAATTCAGGAATTAGCGGCCCACGGGGTAACTTCCCAAATGCTAGAAGAGCGCGTCCTTACACCTCAGATTCGACAAGCACTCAAGGAACAAATTGCCAGAGTGCGCCGACTTCAAAGTGAAGCAACTCCTGGGATACAACTTCTAGCCCCTGAAAGCAGGGCTTGTATTGAGGCCGCCAGTGAGCTTTATTGTGGAATTGTTGATGAAGTAGAGAAAATTGATTATCAGGTTTTTGAAAAGCGAGCCAAGACTTCTACTTGGAGGCGAATTAAAGTTGCGGCCCCCGCCTACCTAAGGGCTCGCAGAGCAAGATAGTTTGCTAACGTAGTACTTAACGGGAGCCGATTTATTGGCTGAGAGGATCTGAAATTCAGATCGACCGTCGAACCAGTTCGGTAATGCGAATTGGAAAGGGGTAATAATGCATTTCAATTTGATGCTAACAGTTCTAACTGCTTGGGGATACAAACTTTCACTTCTTGAGTTACTAGCTTTCATAACTTCAGTAATTGGTGTCGGTCTTGGAATCTGGGGGCCGAGGTCTACCTGGTCTTGGTGGAACATAAGTTCACTTCTTTATGCAGCTTTGTTTTATCAAGAGAAATATTATGCAAGTGCATTTCTGCAATTTATTTTTATCGCCGGTGGCTTTTGGGGCTGGTTTGGTTGGGGCAAGACAGGGGCTATCCCGGAGAAGTTAACAAAAAGACACAAGGCTTTCTGGTCACTAGCTTTTGTAATTGGCTGGTTTTCACTTTACCCAATTCTTAAGAAGATTGGTGCTGCAGCTTCGCTAACAGATGCATTTGGATTTGTGGGAAGTTGTATTGCCCAAGTTCTGATGGTTCTTCAAAAGTATGAGAGCTGGCCAATTTGGTTTGTGGTCGATGCCGTATATACATATCAATTTTGGCACGGTGGCACATACCTCACGGCAATTCTCTACTTTATCTTCGTACTGATTGCAGTCGCTGGGTGGAAGCGTTGGTTGCGTGAATCAACCAAACGCTAAGTTTGCTGAATTAGTCATATCGGCTAAACCAAAATGCGGTGAGACGGTCGTCATCGCAATTGATGGCCCAGCCGGCTCTGGGAAAACCACATTTGCCAGTCAGCTCCATGACCTAGTTGTTAATTCAGGGGTTGTTCACATGGATGATCTTTATCGGGGTTGGGATAACACTTTAACTCCAGATTTAAGCTTCACCTTGCAAAAGCTTTTGAGTGATATCAGCTCAAGAAAGCAATTGTCATATCAAAAATATGACTGGGAGTTGCATAAATTGGCGCAGCCCACCGACTCATCTGCTCCCAAGTTTCTAATTCTTGAAGGAGTAGGTGCTGGACAAAAATCTATTGAAGAGTTTGTCTCGATTTTAATCTGGATAGAAGTTCCGACCCTTATCGGTCTAGAGCGAGTTATTCAACGAGACGGAATTGAAGTAGCCCCCTTTATGGAGGAATTTCTTCAAAGCCAAAGTAGGCACTTTGAGCAAGAAGACACCAAGAAGCGCGCGGATTACCACTTAAGTGGGCTGCCTACTAACTAAGATTTAAGCGTGTCCGACCTAACTGGCGAAATTATAGATAGCCGCTACCAACTGCAGCGAATTATTGCATCAGGTGGCATGGCAACAATTTATAGCGCCTTAGATCTTCGCCTAGATCGCATTGTGGCAGTCAAGATCATGCACTCGCATTTGGCAAATGATGAAGATTTTGTGGCGCGCTTTATTCGCGAAGCAAAGGCAACAGCGGCGCTCTCGCATCCAAATATTGTCGCAATTCAAGATCAGGGTTGGAACGAAGGTGGGGCACCTGCTGTATTCCTTGTAATGGAACTAATTGATGGTTTTACTTTGCGCGATTTAATCCATGAGCAAGGTGCTTTAAAAATTGAGGATGCACTTCGCTATTTTTCTCCAATCTTAAGTGCACTCTCCGCCGCCCATAAGAAAGGTATCTTGCATAGAGATATCAAGCCAGAAAATATCTTGATCTCAAAAGATGGTCGGGTAAAAATCGCAGATTTCGGATTAGCCAGAGCTATGGATCCTGGCGCAACATTGACGGCAGAGTCGAGCGTGATTTTAGGAAGCGTTTCATACCTTTCACCAGAGCAAGTTCAGCGAGGAATATCTGATGCAAGAAGTGATGTTTACGCGGCCGGGATTGTGCTTTTTGAAATGCTTACTGGTGTTAAGCCATATGATGGTGAATCTCCGATCCAGATTGCCTTTAAACATGTAAATGAGAACATCCCGGCCCCATCCACATTACGTTCTGAAATTTCTCAAGATCTAGACGCTTTAGTTTTAAAAGCAACTGCAAATGATCCAGATAAGCGTTTTGCCAATGCCGGTGCCATGCAAGAAGAGTTTCAAGCAGTGCTCCAAAAATTAGATCCAAAGCGGCGCCAACTGAGCCTGGAACTCGACATTCCTATTCAGGCTGCTAGCAGGGATAAAAAGAAACGAAATAGATTTGATGTGAGAATTGGTACAAGTGAGGCGATAAATACTTTAAAGAGCGTAGCCTTGAACACAACCGGTGAGCTAAAAAGAAAAGGTGAACCCGTGAAGGAAAAGACTGGTGGAAGTAGCACAGCCGAGCTTCGCCGTAAGCGCAAATTATCCAAAAGAGTAAAACGCAACCGTACTATCGCCTTAGTTCTTGTTCTTGCTGTCCTATTCTTTGGCTATAAATTGCTCGGAGGCGGAAACAAGATTGCAATTCCTTCTTTAGCTGGAATGACCCAAAGCCAAGCAATAAAAACTTTGGCAGGCCTAGGGCTAAAAGCCGATACATCCGAAATTGTCTTTAGTGAAGATGTACCTCAAGGAATGGTGATTCTTTCTGACCCAGCCGGCGGCGGGAAGGTTTCGCCTAATGGCACCGTACGCTTACAGATTTCTAAGGGACAAGAGAGAATTATTATTCCAGCACTTGCTGGCTTAACCGTGGAATCAGCTACTGCTTTGCTTGAGGCAAGTGGCTTGAAAATTGGCAGAATTTCTAAAGGATTTAGCGCTACGCGCGAAAAAGACCTAATTGTCTCCAGTAATCCAGCATATAAGAGTGGTGCGCGCAAGGGTGGAACTGTAGATCTAATAATTAGCCAAGGTATCGAACAAGTAAATATTTCATCTTATGTTGGGAAAACAAGTGATGAAGCGCTAAATGAAATCACTGCCGCAGGAATAATTGTTAATTCAACCTATGAATACAGTGACAAGATTCCACTTGGTACTGTTATCTCGCAGACTCCAGATGGCACAGAGCCACTTGCTCGAGGTAGCAAGCTCACCCTTGTTATCTCTAAGGGACCTTCTGCGATATTTATCCCGAATGTTTATTCGTTGACCGAGCTAAAGGCAACATCAATCTTGGAAAACCTTGGATTCCAGGTCAAGGTAAAGAAGATTGGAAGCAAGAAAGTTAAGAGTGTTACCAATATTTCACCTGCCGCTGGTTCAAAAGCGAAACCTGGCTCGACGGTAACGATCACCCTCGGCTAATTTCGATAGGGTGGGCCAATGGCTATCCCACGATTAGGCGCACACACTCCGACCTCTGGCGGAATGGCAAAGCGATCGATCGCCTACGCCCAAGAAATTAAGGCAGAAGCAATTCAAGTTTTTGCTTCCAACCCTCGAGGTTGGGCTATGTCCGAACCCAATCCAGAAGCTGATAAAGCCTTTAGTGACAAAGCCTTGGAGTTAGATATTGAAACCTATGTCCATGCTCCATTCCTAATAAATCTTGGCTCACCCACACCCTCAACTTACGAAAACTCAATTGCAGCAACCGCCTATGCGCTAAAGCGTGGTCGCGAAATTGGATCAAAGGGCGTAGTTATTCATACTGGATCTGCCGTTGATGAAAACCATGTCGATAAAGCCTGGAAGCAAATTAATAAAGGCATGATGCCCGTGCTCAAGAAATTGAAGGAAGATGATCCTTGGTTGCTCTTGGAACCAACAGCAGGCCAAGGGCAATCCTTAGTTAAGAAACTAGATGACCTTACTAAGTATTTTGAAGCCCTGGAATGGCACCCAAAAGTTGGCGTTTGTCTAGATACTTGTCACGTTTTTGCAGCCGGCCATGACATCGCCAAAAAAGGTGGCATGACTGAAACTCTTGATTTGCTTGTCAAAATTGTTGGGATAGAGCGAATTCAGCTAATTCACGCTAATGACTCGATGGATGTTTGCGGCGCGCTTAAAGATCGCCATCAAAACATAGGTGACGGTGAAATCGGCGTGAAGCCATTTGAAGAACTACTTGCTCACCCTGCTGTTCAAAATGCACCACTCATACTGGAAACTCCAGGAATGGAGCCAGAGCACGGCAGAGAAGTAGCAATGCTTAGCAAGATGCGAGATAAGGTTTCTAAGAAGTGAGCAAACTTAAGTTTTTCCCTGCTGTAATTCTTACCACCGTAGCAGCCATCTGGGGTGGGGCTTTTGTGGCGATGAAGGACACACTTGTTCGACTTGATGTGAATTCATTTCTTGCTTGGCGATTCATAATCGCAACATCACTTCTAGTTTTAATTCGTCCTAGGGTCTTAAAACAATTTAATATGGCTTTAATAAAAAAGGGTGCCCTAATCGGAACTTTTTTAGGTCTTGGTTACATCTTTCAATCTTTTGGTTTAACGCTTACTACCGTGGGAAAAACAGGTTTCATCACCGGCCTCTACGTCGTATTGACCCCGATAGTCGCTGCAATAGTTCTGCGAAAACACACTAACAAATATGAATGGGCATCTGTCGCCCTTGCCACAGCAGGATTAGCGCTGCTTTCTTTCCATGGCTTTTCCATCGGCCTTGGCGAATTTCTTGTACTAGTTAGTGCCTTTTGGTTTGCCTGTCACATAGTTGCACTTGGCGAATGGGCTAGTGGCCTAGATGTTTATGCCCTAACCGTTCTTCAACTAGCCACTTGCGCAGTAATTACATTTATTGCGAGTTTAAAAAGTGGTTTCCATACTCCCCCGGATTCAGGAGTTTGGGCGGCAATTATTTACACCGCAGTATTTGCCACCGCGCTGGCATTCATCGTTCAAACTTGGGCGCAGTCATTTATGCGAGCTAATACCGTTGCAGTTGTCCTCACAATGGAAGTACCCTTCGCAGCAGTATTTGGAATCTTAATATTGAAGGAAGATTTAACTGCCCGTATCGCAACTGGTGGGTTATTGGTCCTAGTTGCGATGTATTTAATTATTTTACTTGATAACAAAAGAAATGAAGTGGTGGTAGCAAATGATTGATTTACGGTCCGATACCGTTACTAAACCTTCACAAGGTATGCGCCAGGTGATGGCTGAAGCACTAGTAGGAGACGATGTTTACGGCGATGACCCGACAGTTAATTCACTTGAAGCTCGCGTGGCTAAACTATTTGGCAAAGAGGCGGGCCTCTTCACTCCATCTGGTTCTCTAGCCAATCAATTAGCTATTCGGACTTTGGTAAACCCCGGAGAAGAGCTAATTACTGAAACAGACTCACACATTGTTAGAGCAGAGCTTGGTGCTGGTGCGGTCTTTAGCGGGATCACTACCCGAACTTGGAAGGCCCCATTAGGAAAATTATCAGCTCAAGATGCACTGCAATTAGCTAAACCAAACTCTGGACCTTATTTAGTTTCTACGACTGCGATCGCAGTTGAGAACACTCACAACTTTGGTGGCGGCACAGTCCAACCAATCGATGAGATTGCCAAGTTAGGTGTTGAAGCCAAGAAACTTGGGATGCTTTTGCACCTAGATGGAGCCCGCATTTGGAATGCGCACGTTTCCTCAGGGGTAGCATTTTCTGAGTATGGAAAGCATTTTGAAACGGTAAGCGTCTGCTTATCTAAAGGTCTTGGGGCGCCAGTTGGTTCTGTGATGCTGGCAAGTACTGATCGAATTGCCAAAGCTAGAGTTTGGCGAAAGCGTTACGGGGCAGGTATGCGTCAGGTAGGAATCTTGGCAGCTGCTGGGCACTATGCCTTGGACAATAATATTGAGCGACTTGCAGATGATCATTCTCGGGCAAAGAAGATTGCAATTGCTTGTGCCGAAGTTTCACCATTGCTAATTGATCCTAATAATGTTGAAACTAATATTGTGGCTTTAGATCTTTCTAAATTCACAGCAACTGCTCAAGAAATAAATTCTGAATTAAATGCTTTAGGAATCCTAGCAAGCGCTCTTGGACCAAAATTTCTTCGATTAGTTACTCACCTTGATTTTACTGATAAGGAGTTAGAACAAGTCTTAATTGAACTTCCAAAAATCCTAAAGCGCACCCTCGTGATTGAGTAGCCACTCTTTAGTTTCAAGACCATACCCATAATTACCAAGAGCCCCACCGGACTTAACGACTCGATGACACGGAATGATTGGCGCAATCAAATTACGACCACAAGCAGTTCCAACTGCTCTAACAGCACTTGGACTTCCAGCTCGCTCTGCTAATTCTGCATAAGACCAAGTCTTACCAGCTGGAATCTTTCGCATAACCTTCCAGATGGATTGTGAGAATTCCGCGCCGGGTTGGCGAACCTTTATTCCACCTAGAGCTGAAATATCTCCAGAAAAATAGTCCTCGATCAGTTCGCTGATGATTGGAATTTCCTTGACGCTTTTTGAGCCTCTTGCGCTGTCTTGCGAATCCATTCGCTCAAATAGATCTTCAAAGCTGCGAAATCCAGCACCAAGCAAAATGTGTTGATCGCTGACCAAATACAAAGTCCCAATGGGAGTTT
Organism: uncultured Actinomycetes bacterium; assembly: GCA_903822245.1. GTDB lineage: Bacteria > Actinomycetota > Actinomycetes > Nanopelagicales > Nanopelagicaceae > AAA044-D11. The sequence goes on along the minus strand of CAIJOE010000004.1, from coordinate 443 downwards.
TATGAGAAGTTTTCAAAAGCACAGACAAACCCTAATTGCTTATTTTGAGCTTGGGAAGATCCTTACTTGCGATCGCGAAGCATTTGCGCGACAAGAAATGAGAGCTCCAGAGACTGGGTGTGGTTTAGGCGTGGATCACAAGCGCTCTCATAACGGGTGGCTAGATCATCTTCTGAGATCTGCTCCCCACCGCCAACGCACTCAGTGACATCATCACCAGTAAGTTCGATGTGAATTCCTCCAGGGTGGGTTCCCAATGCCTTGTGAACTTCAAAGAAGCCACGTACTTCATCCATAACATCATCAAATTTACGAGTCTTATAGCCAGAGGGTGCCTCGTAAGTATTTCCATGCATTGGATCGCAAACCCAAAGTACTTTTGCTCCGGATTCGGTGATGGCCTTAACAAGTGGTGGCAACTTTTCACGAATAAGCCCAGCACC
>CAIJOE010000003.1 GCA_903822245.1 uncultured Actinomycetes bacterium | reverse complement strand
GCCAATCTTTTCGGTTGCTGCATCCATCCAGCCAAAGTCTGGAACGCCATCATTATCAACAAAAAGTGGAACTACAACAACAACTGCATCAACTTGAGCAACGGCAGCGGTTGTATCTGTGGTCGCAGTCAAATGCCCAGAAGCAACAACTTTCTTTAGGTATTCATCTAAGTGAGCTTCACCTGGGAAAGGTTCAGTTCCGGCATTAACCAAATCAACCGTCTTTTGATTAACATCGCAACCAATTACCTGGTGACCCTTCATCGCAAATTGAACTGCTAATGGCAGACCAATTTTTCCAAGAGCAACAAGGGCGATCTTCATAGCTTTATTGTTTCCTTACGCTTAGCACTCTCAAGCATTGCACCTGCAACTGCAACGGTTGCCAGGCCCTGCTCCATAGTCACAATTCTTTCACCCGCACCAGAAATACCAAGAACTGCATCACGAAATGCCTCATGCTCAACGCGAAGTGGCTCAGGCTTTGGGAAGGCATAGCGAATTACATCGCCTTCGCTAACTCCACGAAATGCGGCAACTGAGTCCCACTGAGTGGCAACTGAAGCGTTTGCATAGAAGGTTAAGTCTGCCGTTAAGGTATCTGCGACAAAGGCGCCGCGTTCACCAGTAACGATAGTTAAGCGCTCTTTGAACGGAGTCAACCAATTAACAAGGTGATTAGTAATAATTCCATTTTCTAAATCACAAACTGCTGCAACCATATCTTCATGCACGCGTCCTGATTTATGGGCAGTGCGAGCAGAAACTGAAACATACTTCGAGCGAGCCACCCAAGCAGTGGAGTCAATATCATGCGTTGCTAAGTCTTTAATTACACCAACGTCAGCGATGCGTGCTGGGAATGGTCCCTGGCGCCTAGTTGTTATTTGGTAAACATCGCCAAGTTCACCTTCGTCAAGGCGTTTGCGAAGTTGTTGAAGTGCTGGGTTGTAGCGCTCAATATGCCCGACCGCTCCCACCAGGCCTTTTGCTTTGAAAGCTGCGGTGATTTTCTCTGCCGCTGGAGTATCAACTGCAAGTGGCTTTTCAATTAGTGCATGCACTCCGGCTTGAGCAAGTTTTAATGCAAGCTCTTCGTGAAAGGCAGTCGGCGCGGCAACCATTGCATAATCAATTCCAATTTTTATTAAGTCATCAACGCTCTTTAGAACTTCTCTGCCACCTGCAACGCCATGGGGATCACCCATTGGATCAGATACAGCCACTAGCTCAACGCCATCAAGTGAACCTAGTACTCGGGCGTGGTGACGTCCCATCATTCCTAGTCCAACAAGTCCAGCACGAAGATTTTTGCTCATTACAGAGTTGCCGCCACTTCATTTACGACTTCAACGATTGTTTTTAGTTCATCTTTAGTTAAAGAAGGATGAACTGGAAGGGAGAGGCACTCCTTAATAACAAGCTCGGTTTCTGGCAGGTTTAAATCTAATTTGAAAGATGGAAGGCGATGAATCGGAGTTGGGTAATAAACCCCAGACCCAACACCCTTTTCGCCAATCTTTGACATAAAGGCATCTCGCTTTGCTGCATCTCCACCCGGAATACGAATTGTGTATTGGTGATATGAATGAGTTGTTCCTGGCGCAAGATAAGGAGTGATGACGCCCTTTAGATTTGCATCAAGATATGCGGCATTTTCTTGACGTTGCTTGGTCCAGCCTGGAAGTTTGGCTAATTGAACGCGGCCAATTGCAGCATGAATATCAGTCATACGAGTATTGAAACCAATAATTTCATTTTGATATCTAATTTCTTGTCCCTGATTGCGCAGTAAGCGAAGGGTGCGGGCAACTTCAGCGTTATCCGTAACAACCATGCCGCCTTCACCGGCAGTCATATTCTTTGTTGGGTAGAAGGAGAATGAAGCCACAATTCCAAATTCACCAGAGTTTCGACCATTGAGTGAAGCTAAGTGGCCTTGGGCAGCATCTTCAATAAGGTGTAATCCATGTTTTGCGGCCATTTCTTCATAGCGATCCATCGCTGCAATGTGACCATAAAGGTGAACCGGCATGATCGCCTTGGTCTTCTTTGTAATAAGGCTTTGGGCATGATCTGGATCCATATTGAAAGTCTTTGGATCAATGTCAGCAAAAATAGGAACGCCACCAGCAAGGACAACCGAGTTGGCTGTTGCGGCAAATGAGAAGGATGGAACTATTACTTCATCACCTGGCTTAATGCCTGCAGCAATAAATCCAAGATGAAGTGCGGAGGTTCCAGAGTTCATCGCAACACAATGACGACCGCCAACGTGGGCTGAAAATTCTTCTTCAAAGGCTTTTACTTCTGGACCCTGAGCCAACATGCCTGATCGCAAAACACGATCAACTGCTTCGCGTTCTTCATCACCAATTATTGGCTTGGCTGCTGGAATCATTTAGCACTCTCTTCAACTAGTTCATTAGAATTTACTTCTTTATACAGAGCACCAGTAACTGGGCACTTAAAACGATTATCTCCAATATCGGTTAGTGGTTGGCCAGCACGGCCCACCCAACGGATACGTTTTGCCGGTACGCCGGCTACAAGGGCAAAACTAGGCACATCTTTTGTAACAACAGCACCTGCTGCAACTAGCGCCCAAGCTCCGATTTTTACTGGTGCGATACAAACTGCTCGTGCACCAATTGACGCACCATCACCGATACTCACACCTACTGCATCCCAGTCCGAACCACTCTTTAAAGTTCCATCTGGATTTACTGCCCGTGGAAATTCATCATTTGTAAGAACGGCTGCTGGCCCGATGAAAACACCATTACCTAAAACTGCCGGTTCGTAAACAAGTGCATAATTTTGGATCTTGCAGTTATCGCCAGCCTTAACACCAGAACCGATGTAAGCACCACGACCAACAATGCAATTGGCGCCAAGTACTACACCATCTCGTACTTGCGCTAAATGCCAAATTGATGAGCCGGGACCGATCTGGGCAGAGGGATCAACATCTGCACTTTCTAGAATCTTTACCGGAGTGTTAGACACCCCCGTAGCCTACCTTGGCAGCGTAGTTAGGCTCCGAATCGCGCTGGCAAAACCTACGTATTGCGCCTCACTATTTAATACTTCCTGAGACCAGGAAAGGGCTTTTTGGCGCATCATAAGAAGTGAGTCCTGATCATTTGCCCAGCTATTTAATAGGCCAGATATTTCAATACTCGTTGCTGCAATCTGTCCACCACCACTTTGTTTTATTAACTCGATGCACCTTGGAAGCGGAGTAGAAATGGTGGCCAAGCCCGCAGCCCCATATTCATACAACTTTGAGGGAACTGCTTGGATAAATGCTGGAGTAGCTTCTAGAAGTGTTAGGCCAACCCAAGCACCTTTTGCAAACTTCCAAGAATCTTTTGGTGCTAACCGGCCGTGGAAATTAACCCGGGAAGATGCAGTCGAATATTTCTTCCAATTATTTACAAACTCTGCATCAGAATCTGAAACATTTCCAACAATGTCAAAAGTCCATGCTGGTGAAAGTTCTGCAACTTCTAGCATCTGTTGCAGACCACGACTCTTTCTCACATCTCCGATGTAAATCGCTCGGGGCTTTGCATCTAGTTCACCGCTTTGGGTAATCAAAGACGCATCTGGCAAGTTCTTTATTACCATTCTATTTCGCGCGCTGAAAGGTGGTACCTGAACATCAGCCACGGTCGTTAAGTCAGCTTTTGCTGCAAAGTAAGTAGCACTCTTGGCGATAAATTTAGCAAGGGCGCCAATTAATCCTTTTGCCCAACCACGATCTTGTAATAGTTGAACGTAATCTTCATGAACATCAGCCACCATTTTTTGGCGGCGAAGACGGGTAACAAAGTATGTGAGTGGAATTAAATCTGGGGCAACAACAATTACTACTTCACCGGTCGCCTTAAAAGGAAGCTTAAGATCGCGAATAACTCTAGCTATTTTTCCTTTACCACCGGGTGCCTGATGAAAGGTGGCACCTGATGGGGCATCTGTTGAATTACCAAGGGCCCAAATATCTATAGTTAAACCATTTCTTAAAATTGCATTTGATAAACGGTGGAGCCTGGCATCGGCTACATTGTCGGCCGAAGTCAAAAGAGTTATGTGACCCTTTAATAACTCCATTACATATCCTCAAAGTTTGAAGGTAGTGCACCAACATCTAAGAACTTTAGATATTGATCTACAATCGCTTCAGGTTTACCTTTCGCAAGCATTGAACCTTTGTGCATCCAGATAGCGCTATCGCAGAGCTCATTGATAGTTGCAAGTGCGTGGGAAACAATAACAATCGTACGAGCCTCGGCACATAGTTCGCGCATTCGCTGGAAGGATTTCTCCTTAAATGAAGCATCGCCCGCTGAAAGAGCCTCATCGAGAAGCAAAATATCAGGGGTCATATTTACTGCAACGCTAAATGCAACACGACCATACATACCACTTGAATAAGTACGTACTGGCATATCGATGAAGCCATCTGGAAGCGCAGCAAAATCGGCTATCGCTTCAGTCTTTTCGACAATTTCATCTTTGGTTAATCCTGAAGCTAATCCACCCAAAATAATATTGTCACGCCCTGAAAGTGCTGGGTTAAAGCCAACTCCTAAGGCAAGGAGTGTGGAAATCTTTCCATTAACAATTATTCGACCTTCAGTTGGCGGCAAGATTCCAGCGATAGAACGCATCAACGTTGATTTACCGGCGCCATTTGCGCCAACTATGCCCAAGACTGAACCATGGGCAACATCAAGAGTTAGATGCTTAACAGCTTCAACGGTTCGCATGCGCACTTTTTCGCCCTTGCTTGCCCGCATTACGGCATTTTTTAAGGTGCGCTTAGTGTCGACGTTGATCTTGTATTTGATTGAAAGATCTTCGATGCGAATTGCCAACTCTTCTGGCATAACAACTGGAGCTTTAGATTCTGACCGCAAAGTCACGCTCCCTTGATATGAAGAAGTAACCACCGATAAGGATCGAACCAAAAGCCCAGGCAAAAGCCCCAATAAATTCAGAAATAGTTGGAGTTTTGCCATTGATCCATATATTTGATGTAGCAGCTAGTACTGGCCCAAGTGGATTGGCATAAAGGGCAATGCGGTGCCAACCGTGAAGCATCTCTGGCTGCCAAAGAATTGGCGAAAGATAGAGCCAAATACGAATTATGTATGTGAGCAACTTGTTGGTATCACGGAAATAAACATTCATTGTGGCAAACAACAATGCAAGTCCAAAACCTGTAATTCCAACTAGTGCAACTACAAGTGGCACCCAAAGAAAACTCCAAGCCAAGCGCGGAACCTGAGTAGCGGGATAAAAGAATTTTCCAACAACGATTACAAATATATAAACCGGAATTGTTGGAAGAAATGTTTGAAATGAAGATATTGAACTAGAAAAAGGAAGAAGTGCTCGAGGAAATGCCTGGTTAAGGATTAGTCGCCCACCGCTTGTGATCGATTGTGCACCTGCCGAAATACAATTTGATGCAAAGTAGAATGTGAAAAGACCAATCAAGATATGTGCCAGTGTTGTTAAGCCATTTACCTTGGTGCTACCTCCGCGAATTACAGTAACGAGCAGGAAATAGACCAGAGCCAGTAATAAAGGATTTAGGACTAGCCAAACTTTTCCGAATTTTGACCCTAGGTATTCGGCTTTGTCAGCAAATTTGGATAGTTCAATAGCAAACGATCTGCGATTCCAAAACTCCTTTAAGTAAGGAATTAGGGGAGGCAGGGAGGCGCGATGAGGCTCAAAGACTTGGATCTTCGAACGAAATTCGGTGTTTGGCGCCATGAGACCAATCTTGCCATTACTTACCTGTGTATTTCACAGTTTTGCCCCCGTGCCAAGCGCAATCGGGGTGATTAAAGCGATTATTCACCTGCAAATAGCCCAAATAAGAAGCTATCTAAGAAAAGGAAATGAATATGAAGAAAGTATTAACAACCGTTGTAATCGCTACTGCTTTAGTTGCGCCAAGCGCAGCATATGCAGCCGAGGTTGCACCAGTAACACCAGTAACTGCGCCAATGAGCGATGCTAAAGCATTATCAGCCACCAAGGTAAAGGTAGTGAAAATTAGCGCAACTAAGAAGAAGGCTGTGGCAAAGAAGGTTGCAGCGAAAAAGGCACCTGTTAAGAAGACAAGTGTAAAGAAGGCTGTTGCAAAGAAGCGTCTTCGCCGCCTGAAGTAATCACTTGAAATAGCTGCTTGTGTAGCGGGCCTTGTAGGAGTAACTTCTCTATTAACACTTTCTTAAGAAATTTCTTGGAAAATTGAAAGGAAGATATTGTGGAGATAATCATTCACGCAAGGCACGCCACATTAGCCGAAGACTTCAGAGAAATAGCTACCGAAAAACTCCAGGCTTTAAATAGATTTAGCGTTTTGATAGAAAGTATTAAAGTAGAAGTACTTCTTGAAGAAAACCCTCGACATGGAAAGCATGCACATCAAGTAACTTTAACTACCCACGGTGCTGGACCTTTCCTGCGAGCACAAGGTTCTTCTTTCAATGACCTAGCGGCATTTGATGATGCAGTTAAGAGTTTTGAGCTTCAGATCAGAAAAGCACATGAGAAATCAAAGGATGTTGGCCATGATTCACTTAGAAAGCGGGCTTAAACTTTAAGAGCCAGGGGTAGTGCTTCAAGTAAATCTGTTGCTGTTACATAACCACTACTTCGAGCTGCTAACTTTCCAGCCAAGCCATGTGTTTTAACGGCAAGGGCCACAATCTTTAGGGTCTCTTCCATATTAGTTGGTTTATTACTTGCAAGTGATGAACCTATTAATCCGGCCAGAATATCTCCGGTCCCAGCTGTAGCTAGTTCTGGACCACCTGTTTTATCTATAACAAATTTTCCATCTGGTCCAGCGATGACAGAATTAGCACCTTTTAATACAACAATCACATGAAACTTCTTAGCCATCGCAAGTGCAACATTTGTTCTCTGCGAAGATGAAGCTACTGGAAAACCTAGTTTTGCCGCCTCACCTTCATGTGGCGTAATTACGGTAAACGCGGTGTCAGAGTTCTTGGCTAAAGCCATGGCATCACCATCTAGGACTAAGTAGCGAGATTCTGGAAAGATAAAACCAGCAGGAAGTTTTGGTGCTCCTGATCCAATAACCCAAGCATCGCCATCAAACTCATTTGCCTTACTTATCGGAACCACATCAGGATAGGCGGAAAGTACTAATTTTGAAGCAAATTCTTCACGCACTAAGTAGTTAACATAACCAGATCCACCACGTCTGGCGCCACCAACGCATAAGACTGCAGCCCCTGGATATTTAGCACTTCCAGCCATAACTGCAACGGTGCCATGAGAATATTTGTTGGCATCCTTTTTTTGCTTTGGAATAAGCCCCATAGGTAAAGAGTGCCACAAAAGGTTAACATTGCACTATGAAAACTTTCACCGATGGTTTAATGATGAGTTGGTGGATGTTTTTCGATACTTTTTGGGCATTAGTCCTCGGGTTTACACTCTCTGGCGCCGTTCAAGCATTTGTTTCACGAAAGGCTATGCGAAAAGTACTTGGAGACCATAAGCCAAAGACGATAGTCAAAGCTTCCTTCTTTGGTGTTATTAGTTCCTCTTGTTCTTATGCGGCAAGTGCATTGGCTAAAAGTCTTTTTGCTAAGGGAGCAGATTTCACCGCATCGATGATTTTTATGTTTGCCAGTACAAACTTAGTACTCGAGCTAGGATTGGTAATTTGGGTTTTAATTGGCTGGCAATTTGCATTAGCTGAATTCATTGGCGGTGCAATCATGATCACATTGTTAGCAATCTTGCTTCCACGATTAATCCCAGCAAGTTTGATTTCTCGGGTTCAAGGCAAGTATGAAGAGCTCGAGAGCAATTCGCTAACTCGTAAAGCTAATTGGCACGACGCTGCTGGGTACACAATTGGTGATTTCACAATGCTTCGCACTGAATTGGTTGTTGGATTTCTAGTCTCGGGCCTAGCAACTGCCTATGTTCCAGATTCCTTTTGGCGTGGCTTATTCCTTACTGGCCATGGAGCACTTTCAACTGTTGAAAATGTCTTGATCGGTCCATTTATTGCCCTGATTAGTTTTGTTTGCTCAGTGGGCAATGTGCCCCTGGCAGCAACCCTTTGGAATAGTGGAATTAGTTTTGGCGGAACAATTTCCTTTATTTATGCAGACTTAATTGCATTGCCACTGGTATTAATTTATATGAAGTATTACGGCAAGGCCCTGGCCCTTCGCCTGGTCGCCATCTTTTGGCTAGTAATGAGCCTGAGTGGATTGATTACTGAATACCTATTTAAGGCAATTGGTCTTGAGCCAAGTATGACAATGTCTGCAATGAGTCAGAGTCATATCGGAATGAATCGGACCACAATTCTTAACTTAATCGCCATCGCCACTCTAACTTGGGTCTATTACATGTATCGAACTGGCAACAAGGGAGTTCTGGAAAATGAAGTTCAAGAATTTGCCAAAGATTTTGTCTGTGGCATGCAGGTTCGAATTTCAGATGCGCCAGCGTCTTATGAGCTAAATGGTCAGAGGTATTACTTCTGCATGGAGGGTTGCAAAGATAGTTTTGCCGCTGATTCTAAGAAGTTTCTACCTAATTAGGGACAGCTAAAGCCGAACTCGCTCTGTACTTTTGTTGGGACTGTGCCGCATCCAACTGTTGCTGTGCCAAAATCTATAATTTTCCAGCTCTTATTAACTTGATGAGCAAAGCCATATCCAGTATCGGTTACCGGCAAATATGGAATAGCGGTAAAAATAATCCAAGTAGGATCAATAGTTGAAATTCTTTGATTTACTACAGCTGAGAAGAATTCATCTTCTGGTTGTTGTTGCTTTGCAATAGAAATTGCAATCGCCTGTGGAACGGGGCGACCACCTTCATACGCTTGATTATTATTCTTAAAAGTTTGTGGATATTGACCCAGGATTACCCACGGAATAGTTACTTCTGGTAATTCACCTGGCAAATAATTGG
>CAIJOE010000002.1 GCA_903822245.1 uncultured Actinomycetes bacterium | reverse complement strand
TTTCGTCCACAACCTGCTTCTGGCTGCCAAGATGCGCCCGGATGAAGTCGTCGGTCGATGCGCCGCAGATCTCAACGTATTGAAAAGGCGTCAATGTCTTTATCTGTGCTCGTAGAGGCGCCGAGTTTGCTGCTTTCACATCTCCAGAGCTTCGTGAACTACCAAAACTTGAACACACCAACGTGAAGATCTCTAAGGATGATATCCAAGGCGCACTTTCTAGGGTGGGTGAGACGATAGAGAAAGAGACTAAGAGCAATCTTGATGCAATGTCTCTTATTGCCGATAACTCAGAGTTTTCACACCAGCGCACAATGGAATTTGTATTCCAGTACACGCCCAAAGAGATTGTGGGCAATGGCAAAGTAGAGGCGGTTATCTTTGATACCCCAAAGGGTGAAGTAAAAATCCCATGCGGCCTTGTTATTACCGCTATTGGTTATGTGTCACAAGGCCTTGCTGGAGTGCCATTTGAAAGTGGCAAGGTAGCCAATACTTTTGGGAAAGTGGCAGATAACCTCTATGTAGTGGGCTGGGCAAAGCGTGGTCCATCTGGCGTTATAGGCACAAATAAGTCTGATGCCGCTGGCGTCATTGAGCTTCTAACCTCACAACTAGGTCAACCAAAGGATGCACCAGATATAAAAGAGTTACTGGCTGGCAAGAAAATTATTGAGCAGTCTCATTGGGAGAAGATCAATGCAGCAGAAGTAGCAGCCGGTGAGCCCCATGGAAAGCCGCGACGCAAAGTAGTTGAAATTAAAGCAATGTTAGATATTGCACATAATTAATTTGCAATAGTTTTTAAAGCAACCTCAACCATATCGACAAGAGAGCGCTCTCTTTGATCTGCTGGCATTGCCTCATGCGTAATGACATGATCACTCACAGTCATGATGGCAAGGGCTTTGCGATTGAATTTAGCGGCCAAAGAATAAAGCGCGCTCGCCTCCATCTCCAAAGCTAGAGTGCCGTATTGAATTAGCTTTTGCAGGGAATCAGTTGAGTCATAGAACTGATCCATTGAAGCAACACTTCCTACGTGCATAGATTTACCTGCAGCAGCACTTACCGCTTTTTGGAGTAAGTCATAATTTGCCGATGGGCTTAGATCAAGGCCATTAGTTGCCCGACGATTGATATTTGAATCAGTCGATGCGGTCATGGCAATAACAAGATCCCCAATCTTGGTCTTTTCAAGAATTCCACCACACGTACCAATACGAATAGCAGTCTGAACGTTGTATTCGGTAAAAAGCTCGTGCACATATATTGAAATAGATGGTAAGCCCATCCCCGTGCCCTGTACCGATATTCGCTGCCCGTTATAGCTACCGGTATACCCGAACATATTTCTAACAGTGTTGTATTGAATTACATCGGTTAGAAAAGTGTCAGCTATCCATTTAGCCCGCAGTGGATCTCCGGGCAACAAGATCTTCTCTGAAATCTCTCCAGCCTTGGCTGCGATATGTGTGCTCATGAAATTAACTCTAGCCTCGATTTGTAGCCATTTTTTACCCTATTTAATGGGTTTGGGACAGGACGACCATAACTAGTAGTATTGCGATGCTTAACCAGCGCTTGTAGCTCAACGGATAGAGCATCTGACTACGGATCAGAAGGTTAGGGGTTCGAATCCCTTCAAGCGCACCAGATTTCTACCTTAAAGCAATATCTATTACCCCACCGATACCTAAGGCAATAGCAATTGAAATGCTCCATCTTTTGCCTAGTCTTTGGGGCAAACCACGAATTCCTTGTAAAAGGTCTGCATCTAAGTCTTTTAGAACATTTAGAAAATGAAATGCCACAGCAAATAGCGCAAAACCCAAATAAAGCCAGAGTGGTGGGTTGTTGCCCGCAGCTCTATAGACCGCCCAAGGCATTGCACCAAAGGAGACTATGTATGGAAGTGGCGAAAGGATTGTTTGTTTTAGTTTTACGTTGTATGTAGTTGCACTTAAAATCCCTAAGAAATGAATTATTGATCCTTGGATTCCAAGTGGTCCAATAATTGAAAGTGTTAGTGCAACAAGTGAGGCAATTAAAATAGATTTCTTGAGTAAATCTTTCGATATTAATCCTGCAACTAATGGCTTCTTATTTCTACCAGCCGCTTGATCTGCGGAAAAATCAATCAAATCATTGGACCAACCAACTACAAATTGTCCAAAAAGAATTGCGCATGCAATCTCGAAAGATTTAACAGCTGAGAAATTTGATAGGGATAGAAAAAATGAAATTGAAACCACCAAAACCGTTGGCCCAAAGTGAGATGCCTTGAGTAGGCCAATAAAGGTTGACTTCATTGGCAATAGCCTAGTTTGATGCCTTGGTCGAAGCAGGTGTGAAGGAACGGGCTACTGAAAGTAATTGGGCGTAAGTAATACCGCCAGTTGCTTGGACCTGAATATCCGTAGCTTTCATTGCGTAGTAACCAGGAAGTGTGAAGTAGAAATACCCACCCACTTTTGCTATATCTGCAGTTGAACATTTCTTGGCCACTGCTGGTTTAGTTGGATCGCAGTAAACATGGAGCGTTGCTAGAATCCCATTTATCTTTACCGAGGGTAATTGGATTGATAGCCCAGGGTTTGAGCAGTGAGCACCTTTCATTACCTGCATAATCTCTATTTGTTTAGGTGTCTTGCCAAAGCGAACATATGTCCATTGTTCACCGCCGCCACCGCAGGTAAGCAATGCAAACTTAGTTTGAGTAAGCCCCAAAGTATTAACTGGTTTATATAGCGAGTAGGTAAGGCCAGTTTGGGCATCTAAATAAGGATTACCCGAACCCATAGCTACTGCTGGGCTCATAGAAGAGATAAGTAGCACAGCCAGAACCACTACTAATCTACGCATTCGATAAATCTACTATCCAAAGCGAATTCTCTCTGACTAGAATTGAGTAAATATTTTGTTGAGAAGAGGATTGCATGTCGCCTTCAACCAAGGTTTACCTATTTGTTGAAATTGATGTTAACCCAGGCCAAAGGGATGTATTCCTTGAGCGGCTATCGGCCCATGGGGCTCATATTCGCACCGAGGAGGGCTGTGAGGCACTTGAGATCTTTAATGACACCAAGAGCCAAGAGCGTGTGTGTGTTTGGGAAGTTTGGACCAACAGAGCCCTTTGGGATGCTCACATGGTTAATGATGCAAGCAAAGCCTGGCAGCAAGTCGCACCAGCTTATGTGAATGGTGAAAAAATTACCGTGATGGATGCTATTTAATTACCAAGGGAAATCAAAAACTAGAATTTCACCATTGACTTCTTTCACCGGATAACTCTTTAGTGGAGCGAAGGCTGGGCCGCTTAGGGCTTTGCCAGAATTATTATCAAAGGTCGAATTGTGGCACTTGCAGATCAAGTGTTTATTTTCTACCTCCACGCCGCAACCTTCGTGGGTACAGACATTATCAAAGGCAACTAAACCGCTTTGTGTTCTAGTGAGAATATATGGTTTACCTCTTCCATATTTATCTTTAAGCATAAAGATCTTTGTCTCTCCACTACCTAATTCACTAGAAGCAGCAATCCGTATATCTTTTGCCTGAGCAGGTAATACAGGGGCTGATGACGGAGTTTGAGAGGCAGTAGGGCTCGCTGATTGGCTAGGCGATGGAATCACGATTTCCACACCCTTATCCCAAATCAAACTCTTCCCAGACTTCATCGACGTATATTTTTTGTTTCGCCAGATGATTACTTGACCCACCTTTGTAGGTTTTAACGTGGGTCCATTTGCCGCAAAGGCTGAATTGCTCATGATGGATAAAAAGAAGCTTAAGATCGTTGAGATAAATCCTCGGCGGTTGATTTCATGCATACATAAATATAACAAGTGAATTTCCAAAGAAAGAACTTGGTAACCCCCTGTTCACCAAGACGTAACCAAAGTTAGAAATTAACTATTACTTTAGGAGCAATTCATCCTGCATTGGACTAATAACTGCGGTTTTTGGCAAGAATCCATCTGCGTAGTGGTCGTCTCTGCGCATTTCACAGGGGGAAAAATGAAATTAAGCATTGCTAAGAAAGTAGTAGCGCCAGTTGCTGCTATTGCAGTAGTGATCTCACTAACTGCCGCAGCTTGGCCAACGAATAAGCCAATTTATGTAATCTCAACAAACGACGCAGTATCAATCAATCCAATTGCTACAACAGGTGATGTAATTACAGGGACTGAAGTTCGTGGAATTCCTGATGGAATGGGTGCTTTTACTTCTGAAAACGGTAGAGGTGTAACACTTCTTTCTAATCACGAAGTTGCCATCAATGACAAAATTGCACTTAAAAGTGCAACAACTGATCGTCCGTGGGGCGTTTCAATTACGAAGTTCAACTACACGACTTCGCTAAATAAGATCGATAAAGCAGAAGACTTTATCAAGACTTGGAATTTCTGGAACTACAAGACAAATTCCTACACATCAACGCCAATCGGCGGCGAGCCAACAAACGCTGCAGCAGGATCCTTTGGTTGGGGAATTAGTCGATTCTGCTCAGGAACATATACTCCAGCAGGCACATTTATTTATAACGGTGTTGGTTATGACGGCGGTCTATACACAACAGGTGAAGAAGTTGGCGATAGTTCAAGAGGTTTTGGCTTCGATATGACTGGAACTGGCTATCAATTGCCAAGAGTCGGAATGCTTTCAATCGAAAATATCATTCCAAATACCAAGCCAGGAGCGAATACAGTTGCAATGGTAAATGAAGATGGATCAGCAACTGATTCACAACTACATATGTATATCGGAAAGAAGCAAAGTACTGGAACGAGTGTAGACAAGGCTGGTCTTACAAACGGTGACCTATATGTTCTAAACGTTCCAACTGTGGCTACAGACAACCTCTTCCGCACAACAATTGCGAAGTCAACTCCTGTAGACGCAACATTCAAAAAAATCGAATGGAACACTGATGTCACAAGCTTTGCTAAGGGTGCCCGTGACAACGGAATGACCTTTGCCCGTATTGAAGATGGTAACTGGGATCCGAAGAACCCAAATGTTTACTACTTCATCACAACTGAATCAAATAAGGATCCAGTTGCCACAAAGGAAAATCCAACTGAGCCAGGTATTTCACGTGATGGTGGTGGACTTTGGCGCCTGACATTCAAGGATGCACAAAATCCACTTCTTGGCGCATCACTTGAAATGCTTTTGAATGGTGGTGAAGCCCCATATCTAAGCAAGCCTGACAATTTGACTATAACTTCAAATGGAATCATCATGATTCAGGAAGATCCGGGCAATAACGCCCACGTTGCAAGAATTCTTGCCTACCGAATCTCAGATGGAAAAATTGCTCCAGTAGCAACATTTGATTCTAAGTATTTCACTGCAACCGGCAGTCAATACATGACAATTGATGAAGAGACTTCAGGAATTATTGATGTCACTTCACTCTTGGCCAAGGAAGGCGACAAGAACACTTACTTCATGTTTAACGCACAAGTACATACCTACTCTGGCGTAACAACTGTTGATTCTGGTGTTAAGGGAGCAACAACCCCTGCTCGTCCAGACATGGTTAACCGACCAACTTCAAGCAAGACAACTCTAGATAACGTCGCGGTAGAAGGTGGCCAGTACTACACAATGGCAGTATCTGATTGGAACAAGATATTCGCCTAGGCTAGTAATCAAAATTGGCCCTCACCAGAATTTTTGGTGGGGGCTGATTTATATTGCTAGCGGTGCATCTTTTGCTAATGGTGGGCGACAAACCACGCCAGATGCTGCGGTTAGTGTCCAAGATCCAGCGCTATGTGGGATCAAAATAGCATCACCCTTTTGGATTTCCATGGCTGCTGAGTTCTCAAATGCAATGTTGCCTGAGCCATCAAGAGTTAAGAAGATGCTAAAACCAGCAGCAATCTTTGAGCTCTTACCTGTTAGGTAATCAGCTCGGAAATAAGGATTAGCTACATCAGTAAACACAGATGCATCAGATTGAGTGAAGAGGCGATCGGCAAAGACAAGTTTGCTGGCCTCTTCTTTTTCAATCGGGGTGTAACGAAGGGCATCTAGAACGGTGTCAAAGCCCAGACCTAGGTGGCCATCTTTTACTCCGTCTACAGCAAAGTCATTCCACTCTAAGAGGGCAGAAAGATCGGTTGGCTCTTGAAGTTCTAAAACAAAGATTCCAGCGCCAATTGCATGGGGGACGCCGGCAGGAACAAATACCGTATCACCAGCCTTAACTTTAAATTTTTGTAGTGAAGCAAGTAGTCCAACTGAGTCAAGATCATTAACCATTTTTGCAACTTCTGGTTTCTTTAACTCGGAACTAAAACCAAGACCAACTTCTGCTTGATCTGGTGCTTCCAAAATAATCCAAGCCTCAGTCTTACCGTGATTTAACGCTAAGTGTTCTTTAGCAAACTTGCGGTTTGGGTGATAGTGAACTGGAAGGCGTTGATCTGGATCTAGCAGCTTCATTAGTAATTCAGTACTTGCACCAAAAGTATTTAGGTGTTCAGCGCCAAGCCAAGCTTGCGCATTTGCGATAACTGAATCGCGCAGGTAACTCCCATCAGACAATGTGGAAAGTCCCATTGTTTTCTCACCAAAGCGTGTTGTCATTGACCCAATCCATTCCTCAGGTCGCATTGGCCCGCCAGGTCCATGACGAAGAGCTCCAATCCGATAACCACCTTTATAGAAGTGGTCGAACTGATTAGAGGCTAATTTCTGAGGTGAGATCATGGGAATAACTTACTCCAACTCCGGGGTGAGTTAAACTCACTCCTCTACCAACCCGAAAGGTTTTAAATATATGAAGAAAGTTTTAATTAGTTCACTCCTCGCACTTGCTCTTATCGGTGCTAGCGATGCATCATATGCTGCAACTACCAAGCCAACTATCAAGAAGCCAAAGGTTTCTGCTGGAAGCGCTGAAGGAACTGCAGCTCATGAGTCAGGTGAAGGCGCATCAACCGAGGGCGCTGAAGGCGCAGCTCCAGCTAAGAAGATTCCAGCAAAAAAGATGACAGTAAAGAAGAAAGCTGCAGCTAAGAAGTAAGAACTTTCTTAACACTTACAGATAGAAGAATTGCCAAGCCCGCTGGGATTAACATCGCCCAGCGGAGGGTAATTAGGTCAGAGAGTTGGCCAAGAAGTGGTGGGCCAAGAACGAAACCAAAGTAGGCAATACCAGTAACAACTGCGACTCCTTGGGCGGCAGAAATCTCACCAGCATATTTTTCATTAGCAATAGTGCCAGTAGTACTAATCATCATTGGAATCACAGTTGAAACACCGAGCCCAAGTAGTACCCAGGCAAGTAATACTCCATAAATATTATTGATTAGAAGTCCGGCGAGAATTCCACCACCAGCAATTAAGCCAGAGAATGTGAGAAGTTTGATTGCACCAAACTTATTGGCAATGAAATCTCCACTAAATCGACCAGTAACCATGGTGATTGAATAAAGAACATATGGCAAGGAAATTAAGAACGGTGATGCGTGGTAAGTATCGCGAGCCAGGATGCCACCCCAATCACTTGCTGCTCCTTCACCAAGAGCGCCGCAAAGACCAAGCAGACCTAGAACATAGAACTTTCTTGGGATTTTTTTGCGTTTCTTTTCACCAACTTCATGGCGATCATCAGCGCCGGGCAAGAATGAACTTCTAATCGCTAGACCAACTAGAAAGATAAGAATTCCAACGCTAAACATATGAACTCTAAGTGATATGCCTGCTGCAGCTGCAATTCCACCAATTGCCCCACCAGTTAGACATCCGACTGACCAAAGAGCGTGAAAGGTGCTCATAACTCGTTTGCCAGCCTTGTTTTCTAGGGCAGCTGCTTGAGCATTCATAGATAGATCATGAGCTGAAGATAAGAAGCCATAGATAAATAAAGAGAGCCAGAACCAACTTAAATTAAAGAGCAGGCTTACTAGTGGGGTGGCCAGGGCCAAGGTAAATGCTGAATTCCTAACTACTGGCCCGCTGCCAAACTTTGCAGCAGCCTTACTAACCGGGGCCAGAGCGGCTAGAACGCCAACTGATGCGCAAAACAGTGAAGCTCCCAATATGCCATCGCTAATTGATAGTCCAGTTTTGAAATCAGGAATACGTGAGACGAAGGTTCCAACTGAAAATCCATTAATCAAGAATGCGGTGAGTGTTGCAATTCTGGCTCTACGAAAGCCATCATCCTTGAACATTAAGCAATCCTACTCTTTGTGGATAACTTCCTCCTTACTTGCCTCTAAAGTTCTCTATATGTTGGAGATGAATGGAATCAATGTAATCCAGGAAAACGAGCGAGTTGGATCTGTGCGCTCACTGTTTTGGCCATGGGCTGCTGGAAATGTTTCACTACTCGCACTTTCATATGGCTCTTTCTTCTTAGGCTTTGGTATTTCATTTTGGCAGGCTACTTTTGCTGCAATCATCGGAACCATAGCTTCATTTGTTTTAGTTGGAATTAGCTCCCTTGCCGGCAAGCGGGGCAGTGCGCCAACTATGACCTTATCTAGAGCAGCATTTGGAGTTCGTGGAAATATTGTTCCTGGAATTCTTTCTTATTTAATTTTTGTTGGTTGGGAGACGGTTTTAGTTTCCCTTGCCACTCTTGCCACTCAAACGGTTTTATCTAGAGTGGGTCACTTTGATCATAATCTTTCGCGCATTATTGGTTTCTCATTTGCTGCCGGTTTAACTATCTTTGGTGGTGTTCTTGGCTTTCATGTAATCATGAGAATTCAAAAGTGGCTTACCTCAGCAACAATCATTCTCACTCTCGGTTATATTCTTCTAACAATTAGTAAAGTGAATTGGTCACAAGTTCATTCAATTCATTCTGGCAATCTGCAAGGCTTTCTTGGCGCCCTGATATTTGGCATTACTGGAATTGGACTTGGTTGGGTTAATTCAGCCGCCGACTACTCAAGGTATTTACCAAGAGATTCTTCAAGCAGAGCAGTAATCGGTTGGACTGTTTTTGGTGCATCAATAGTGCCGATCATCTTGGTTATTTATGGCTCAATGCTTGCAGCAAGTAGCAAAGATTTAAGTGGGGCAATAGCAAATGACCCAATCGGAGCTCTCACCACCTTGCTTCCTACCTGGTATTTAATTCCATTCGCTTTAGTGGCCGTTCTTGGCCTAATAGGTGGGGCAATACTTGATCTATATTCATCTGGAATCACTTTGGTTTCAATTGGGTTACCGGTTAAGCGCCATGTTGCAGCGTCAATTGATGGTGTGATTATGACAATTGGCACCATATATATTGTTTGGATTGCTAAGAATTTCTTTGTGCCTTTCCAAGGATTTCTAATTACTCTGGGTGTACCAGTGGCAGTTTGGTCAGCAATATTTGTAGCCGATGTAATTATGCGAAAGCGTGATTATGTGGAGGCTGATCTATTTAATCCAAGTGGCCGCTATGGGGCCTGGAACATCCGTTCGCTATCCCTAATTGCCTTTGGTTCGCTAATTGGTTGGGGCTTTGTCACAAATACATTTGCCTCATGGTTATCTTGGCAGGGTTACTTCCTTAGCCTAATAGGCGGCAAGCAAGGACCTTGGGCTTATTCAAATATTGGAGTAATCATCGCTTTAGTAATTGGTTTTATTGGGCACATTCTTCTTTCGAAAAAAGAAATAGCTAAACAAGAGCAATAAAAAAGCCCCGCACTTTTAGGTGCGAGGCTTTAATTATTTATTTCTTACATTATGCCAGTTGTGATTGCGCAAATAACACCTGAAATTGCAATCCAAGTAAACCAGGAAGCTGCAGTACGCATACGCCACTTCTCAAGAGTTGGATCAACATTTGCCCGGCGAGCACGAATTACTAGACCAAGTGCTAAGAATGAAGCAATGATGTAGTGGAATGCATTTGCACCAGCGATTAGCACCCAAGAAGATGCGTATGCGCCTTCGAATCCGCCAGTATCTTTTACGATAAAAGGCATATTCATGATTTGGTGAATCTGATAATAAAGACCATAGAGGTAAACAACCAGAGTGATAATCGAGATAGTTCCGATTGTCTTTAGATTGCGTTGCCCGATCTTATGAAGGATTGCCCCCACGATAAGTGGCAGAACTACAACCCAACCAGATGCAACACTAAAAGTGTGGCCATCCTTTGGAATCCAGCCGCCGTTTGTGTTCAAGTTACGTAGGTAGAAGTAGCTAAACACCATTGCAAAGACGAATGATGCGTCAGCAACGATCAAGATACGTACGCCTAAGCGCTCACGACGACCAACTACTTCTGGGGCGTCATGATGGACGTGGAATTTTGTGTCAGATGACATTATTTAACCGCCTTTCCATATCCATAAGGATCGCTTGTTACAACTGGTGGAGTATCGAAGTTAACTAGAGGCACTGGATAAGGAACTGTCCACTCAAGTGACTTAGCACCCCAAGGGTTCATAGGTGCAATCTTTCCATGTCGCCATGAGTGAACCACGGCCCAGAGAAGGACAACGAATCCAGTTCCAACTAGGTAGGCACCGACAGTACTTATCCGGTTAGCCGTTGCAAACTGTGAGGCGTAGTTAACAACACGACGTGGTTGACCTTCTGCGCCAGCAGTAAACATTCCTAAGTAGAGAACTTGGAATCCAATTTGAATAAGCCAGAATGAAACATAACCAGCACGCTCATTTAGCATGCGACCAGTCATCTTAGGGAACCAGTAAGCAAGTCCTGCTACTGCGCCGGTTAAAGCAGCTCCCATCAAGGTGTAGTGGAAGTGTGCGGTTACATACATTGATCCGTGGAGATAGTTATCGGCAGGAACGTCAGATAGATAAATACCTGTAATTCCTCCGACCAACATGTTCCAAAGGAAGGCGTAAACACCAAGCATTGGAAGCTTTAGCCATGGCTTTCCGTGCCAGAGCGTTCCAAGCATTACCAGGAAGATTAGACCTGTAGGGATCGAAATCATTTCGGTAGTAACCATGAATGGCCCATTTAGCATCGGCATCCAGCCAGACATATACATATGGTGAGCCCAAACAAGAATTGAAAGTCCGGCAATACCGGCGAATCCAACTACAGCTCCAATGTATGAGAACAGCGGCATTCTTACGAATACTGGAACTATTTCCATTAGTACTGCAACACCTGGAATAAGAATTACATATACCTCAGGGTGTCCCATGATCCAGAAGAGGTGAGCATAGAGCCAGCCACTTCCACCAATGTTGGCATCAAAGAAGCCAGTCATATATGTGCGATCCAATGCGGTCATGATCATTGAAACCATGAAGGTTGGGAAAGCAGGAACAGCAAGAGCAACTGAGATTGTTGCGCCAATTACGAAAATTGGAACTCGGTTCCAAGTCATTCCCTTTGCGCGCATTGCGATAACTGTTGCGGTGATATTTGAACCAGCTACTGCAGTTGAAACAGCAAAGATAATGATTGTGGCAATAAAAGCGTTCATTCCTGGACCAGCTTGAATGCTAAGTGGTGCGTAAGCAGTCCATCCAGTTGGGATGCCACCTAGGAACCATGCTGAGCAAAGTACTGGAATCGCCGTGAATAGAACCCACCATGAAAGTGCGTTCAAGCGAGGAAATGCCATATCGGCTGCGCCAATCATGATTGGCATGATGTAGTTACCGAAAGGACCGGTTGCAACAATAATCATTGCAATAATCATGGTAATTCCATGCAGACCAACTAATGAGTTATAGACAGAGGCAGTAATGAAATGACCACCCGGCGCTGCAAGATTTGTGCGAATCATCATCGCCATCGCTCCGCCAACACCAAGCAATGTGATTACGCCCCATAGATATTGGATACCAACGACTTTATGGTCGGTGCAATACTTGAAGTAGCGCTTAATTCCTTGGCCATCGCCAGCAAGATATAGCTGCTCTTCAGCAGTTAAGTCTTTACCAATCAACCAACGCCATGGACCGATGAAGGCTCCGATTCCAACTAGGAATCCGATACTCCACATAAACATAGCGGCAAGAAGTGCACGGTTATGGATGTTGTAGGCAATACCTGGATCTTCGTTCTCGCCTTTAAGTAGGTTGTAAGTTGCAACAGCAAATACAACACCAACGATTAAACCAGTACCCGCGTTTAGTTTAGTGATCAAACTATTCTTTGGATTTGGAATTGGTCGTGAGCTCACGTGCGAACTAAGTGTTGTCATGCTGAGTGACCTCCGTTTTGAGTAACCCAATTATTGAAATCGGCTGGTTCAACAACTGCGCCTTCAGTCTCCATATATGCATGGTAAAGACCGCAAAGTTCGGCGCATTTAACATCTAGGCGGCCTAACTTGTTAGGAGTAGTTGTAACTGATGTTGTCTGGAAGTGGTTGGCATCGGCTTTAATACCAAGTTGTACCGGCCAGAATGAGTGATTCACATCAACTGAGTGAATCTTGAAAATAACTGGCTGACCTTTTGGAAGCATTAATTCATTTGATGAAACACCTTGTGCTGGGTAGTTAAATGACCAGACCCATTGGGATCCAGTAACTTCAACAATCAAAGCCGAAGGTGCATCTTTTGCTGCTGCTTCCGAAGCTGAGTTCATTTCAATTAGCCCATAGACCACAGCGGTTAGAGTCAGAATGCCAGCCATCGCGCCAAAAGAAGCAACGCCAAGGAAGTTGGTTCTAATAGGTGGACCATCTTCAGGAGGCACATCACCGCGAGTTCCATGGCGGAAGGTGTAGGTGGCAATTGAAAGGACCAATCCACACACTGGAGCTGAAATCCAGGTGAAGATAACCATCAAACGCTCAATTGATTTCATATCAGTACTTAGTGAGGTTGGCATCCATTTTGTATAGAAGACGCCACCAAGAACTACAAAGCCAGCGGTATAAAAAGCTGCCCATGCCAAAGTCTCACGGATATCTTTTCGCTTAAGGAAAGTAGTGAAGCGATCACCAGGGGTTGGTTTTAGGTCGACGTTGTGCTCACTCATGCGACGGTCACCTTTCCTGACATATAGCCGTAAGTGCTCATAGCAGCACCAAACTTGGCATAAGTTCCGTCACCACATGGATACTCACAGTTAAAGACATATTCGCCTTTACCCTTGGTAAGAAATGAGAAGGTAACTGTGTGCCCCTTCATGCCAGTTCCTGGATCTTGTGTTGGAAGGAAGCCGTTATCTCCCTCTTCAACCTTCATAAGCGGAATGTTTACGAAAAGTGAATCTTGGCCTTGAGATGGGATGCCGTGCAAAGTAAAGGTGTGCTCCACTTTGTCATCTGGGATTGAAGTAACGTCCTTACCATCGACGTTCATCGTGCCACCAACGGTTCCAACAACCTTTGCGAAGTAAGCGGTGTTAAGGCGCTCGCCACCGTCATAGGCTCGAATTGTCATGGTGATGTAAGTATTGGCTGGAAGCACCAAGTGGGTTGATGGTCCGAAGTGAACCCAATCTTGCTTATTAACTTTTGCTTCAATAACGCCAACATCTTTAGGTTGTGCGTTATCCGCGTATACACCTAATTTAATTGTTGCTTTTGGATAATCCTTGCCAGCAACGTTTATCGTTCCGGACTCCTTTGTTGCATATAACTTCCCATGTGGATCTGCGCTTATTTTGTGTAGCGTAAGTCCGAGGGATCCAACGACTGCGATACCAAGTGCTACTGCGATAATTGCGCTCGCAGTTCGCTTAGTTCCAGTCAT
Source organism: uncultured Actinomycetes bacterium (assembly GCA_903822245.1). GTDB lineage: Bacteria > Actinomycetota > Actinomycetes > Nanopelagicales > Nanopelagicaceae > AAA044-D11. The sequence continues at coordinate 8,309 of CAIJOE010000002.1, read as the reverse complement.
AGTTGAATCTGACATTTATTGCCTTTCTGTTCAGCTCAGAAGAGACTAGTGAGGGATTTCTGTGGGCTGGGTCTCAGACCATTCCGACACGATACCCCTGTGTGTAGTCTTAGAGAAGACACGGAGAGAACTTTGAAGATAACGATTTACCGAGAAAAAAGGGGTGAGTGCATGCGGCTAAATCCCCTTTGGGATCTCTTTTTCGCAACTGCTTTGTTGGCTAAATGCACTTGGTACACCGTTGAGCGTCCATCTGAGCACGGAGTTTCTAAAGTTCGCCAATTCTCTTTCTATACCGGGCTTCTACTGGCCGCCGTCATCTTGGTTGGCCCCTTGCCTCATTTAGCTGTTCGCAACTTCACCGCTCACATGATCCAGCATGTGGCACTAATGATGCTTATTGCCCCACTAATAGTCCTTGGCTCTCCAATCAAAGTAGCTGCCACTTCACGTTTTCCAATCTTGCGCAAGATTTTCCTAGGAATCGGTCGAAACCTTCTTGTTCGCCAACTCTTTCGCCCACAAGTCGGTTTTGCCATATTTATTGCCGTCCTTATTGCTACGCACTTTTCTCCGCTAGCAAATAAAGGGATGGTCAATCCAAACGTGCATATCTTTGAATTAATTCTATTTCTAGTCGGTGGCTTTATTTATTACTACCCAGTTTTAGAAGGAAATCCACACCCTTTCCACGTCCCGTATTTTGTAAGGGTTCTTTCACTTTTTGCCATGATGTTGCCAGAGACAATGACTGGCTTCTTTTTGTATTCTGGGAACTCACTTCTTCACGATGTGCCATCTAATATTTCTCGCACGATGGCGATGTCCGAGCAGCATGCCGGCGGGGCAATAATGTGGGCGATGGGAATGTTGATCGACACCACCTGGATTGCATTGGCTGCTTATGACTGGTTCCAAAGTGAGAAGAGATTGAGTGAGACGCTAGATGGCTGAAAATTTCGATCATAAACGAAAATACTTACTTTATTTTATTCCTATTTGTTTGGTCATGGCGGTTGTCCAAATAGTGCGAGCGATCGGTGGAAATGATCGGTCTTGGGTTTATGTTTTTGAATGGCCATTTTTTGCGATTTTTATTTTTTATATGTATTGGAAGCTAGGACAGCCCCAACCAGATTGGGATGATTCTGATGATCCCAAACGAGAAGTTGACTAACTACCAGCTTTGATGAAGAGGGCGGCCTTCGGCATAACCGGAAGCTGATTGAATGCCGACAACTGCTTTTTCAAAAAAGTCAGGGATGCTAGTTGCTCCTGCATAAGTAAATGAAGAGCGAACCCCGGCAATAATTTCATCTAATAAATCTTCGACACCGGGACGATTTGGATCTAGATACATTCGAGAAGATGAGATTCCCTCTTCAAATAAACTCTTTCGTGCTCGTTCAAATGCTCCTTCAGTAGCCGTCCTTGCCGCTACCGCGCGAGCAGAGGCCATGCCAAATGACTCCTTATATAAGCGTCCATTTGCATCTCTATTTAAGTCACTTGGCGACTCAAAAGTTCCAGCAAACCAAGAACCAATCATTACTTGTGATGCACCAGCAGCAAGTGCCAAGGCAACATCGCGTGGGTGGCGAACTCCTCCATCTGCCCAAACATGTTTTCCATGTTTTGCAGCTTCGGCCGCGCACTCAAGCACAGCAGAGAATTGCGGGCGACCAACGCCAGTTTGCATCCGAGTTGTGCACATTGCTCCAGGCCCTACACCAACTTTAATAATGTCGGCGCCAGCTTCAATTAAATCTTTAGTGCCAGATGCAGTAACAACATTTCCGGCAACAATTGGAATTGTCGGTGCAATTGCTCGAATTAATTTAAGAGCTTCAATCATTTTAATTTGATGGCCATGCGCTGTGTCAACTACAAGTACATCCGCGCCGGAATCAATAAGTGCTTTTGCTTTTCCGGCAACATCACCGTTGATTCCAACCGCGCAAGCAATTCTTAATTTACCTTTTGCATCGAGTGCTGGCTTATAGAGTGTTGCTCTAAGTGCGCCGGTTCTTGTGAGAATTCCAATTAGCTTTCCATTTTTATCTACAACCGGGGCAAGTCTCCTGCGCTCTGAACTGAGTAAATCAAAGGCAGTATGGGGATCAATATCATTTGGCAGAGTTACAAGCTCTTTGCTCATGATTGTTTCGATTTGTGTGAAGCGATCTACTCTTTCACAATCTGCCTCAGTAACAATTCCAACTGGCTTGCCATCTTTAACCACGATTAGCGCGCCATGAGCTCGCTTATTAATCAGGTCTAAAGCGTCAGCAACAGTTGCGTTAGGTGAAAGAGTTACTGGAGTATCGAAGAAAGTATCGCGCTCTTTGACCCACTTAATTACTTCACTAACTATTTGCAGCGGAATATCTTGTGGAATTACAGCCATCCCACCACGTCTTGCAATTGTTTCGGCCATGCGACGACCAGAGATTGCGGTCATATTTGCAACTACTAATGGAATGGTTGTCCCGGTGCCATCTTGGGATGAGAGATCAACATCCATACGGCTAGCAATTTGCGATCTACTTGGGACTAAAAAGACATCTTCGTAGGTCAAATCGTGACTTGGGTTATTTATGAAACGCACGTGCCGAAACTATACCCCTGGTAAGGTCAAGAACTTAAACAGAGCGCTTTTTAAAGCTCGAGATAAATTTCTCTGCGCGTAGTGCAGCCAAAGCCACGGTTGGCAAGTCAGAGGCCTTTGGGTAGAGGACATATCGAGTCTGCCATTCCGGTTGGAACTTGGCGTTGAAGCGATAGAGCGATTCAACCTGGAACCAGTTTGAGAAGAAGCGAATCAAATTTCTAGTTCCCCGAGTTACCGGGCCAGCGCTAATTTTATCTGCCCGCTCAAAGAGTGACCTAAAGGCGGCAAAGTTTAAAGAGATGTGTGTAATGCCATTTTCTTTTGCGTATGCGGCAGTGTTTGCAATCATCAACTCGGTGATGCCTTGCTCTGAATTTTTATCGCGTTGCATCCTGTCTAACGAGATACGAGTAGTTGTCCATGGCACAAAGTAGAGAAATCCTTTAGTTTCGCCAGATGCTTCAGCTACTGTTATAAAACAATCTTGATCAATATCTGTTCCAAAGCGATCCATCGACATCGAGAACCCTCGCTCTGGTGCGCCGTAGCGCCATTTCTTTGCAAGCACCCTTAATTCTTTTTGCTTTTCTAGTGATAAATCACCAAAACGGGAGCAGTAAGTTGTGTAACCCTTACGTTCAACACGATTTACCATTTGTCGCACATTTGCCATTGGTCGACCCTCAAGGGTGAATAGCTTTACGTTAATTACGGCTTCATCTCCAATATCGACTGCAAGCATTCCGGCTCGCTCAACCCAAACTTCACCGCCACGATCACCGCCACCCATTACTGCTGGAGTCCAAGCATGTTGTTTGGCAATCTCTAAAAAGTTATCCACCGCTTGGCTCCAAAGGCTGTATTCCCCAAAAGGCTCACCACTTGCAAGCATCACACCACCTTGAACGCGATAAGCGATACCAGCCTTTTTATTATCTGACCACACCACGCTCTTATCTAAGCGAGTTGCGAAATATCCGAGTGAATCTTGATCAACATCGTGGTTGATCAATTCCTTGACCAGATTTAAATCTTCTTGGCTCATCCGTTCAATTGGTGGGACCCGGCGGAAGTAAGACCAGAGTGGAACAACTAAAGTAAAAATTCCTAAGACACCAAGTGCAATATCCACGGTGTTAGACATTCGATCTGAACTAAATTCGATTGGTCCCGAAACCCAAACCATTCCCTCAACAACCGTTAGTAATACATTTAGGAAAGAGGGATTACCGACCAATTCATGTTTGTGGCGGAAATAGATCATAAATATTCCAGCACCAATAACGAAAGCTAAGGTGTATAAGAAAGCTTTTAGGGGGGCTAAGTTAGTTGTTGGGTCTGAAATTGCATAAAACTCATTTCTAAAAACAATTAATAAAATAAATATTAAGAATGAAAAAGCAACTTGAACTGGGTGGTAGTGATAACGAAAGATGTCTGAAGCCATATTTATCATCAAGAGAATAATGGCAAAATTACGGGCTCGCCTTTTACGCCGTATTAAACCGCGTGCAATGATAATTAGAATAACGCCAGTAAATACTGCTGTTGCAAATGCAGTTGAATTAGCGACTAATGGGAAAAAAGAATTTATCCTGTTAGCTGGAGCCCTAAAAGGTCGCAGCACGTTAGCCAAAATATCAAGAAGTCCAAATACATAAGTAAGGCGCCCAATAATTAAAGGAACTGACTCTTTTATCTTCATCAGCGAAGGATTCCCGTGTGTCCTATCGAATAGCGCCCTGGTTGTGGCCAAATGGTGAGTCCGTGTGGTTCTTTCCCAACCTTTATTTGAGTTAGGTACTTACCGTGCTCAATATCAAAAACATAGACGACATTGTCATAACGACCAGAAACCCAGAATTGTTTTCCATCTGCAGAAATTCCACCCATATCTGGTGAGCCACCACCTGGAATTTTCCACTTTGCAATTAATTTGTTGTCACTAAACCTTAGAACCGAGATGCTGCCTTCCTCACGGTTTGTAATCAGAAGAGTTTTTGAATCCCTTGTTACATAAAGCCCATGCGCTGCTTTACCGGTTGGAATAAAGCCAAATTTTCCAAAGTCATTAGCGGGCATAGTCCAAACACCATTTGAGAACATATCTGCAATATAGAAGGTACTTCCATCTGGAGAAATCTTTACATCCTGTGGCATTGGCATTTTGTTATAAGTTGTTGGAATCTTTGCATACTTAAGAACCTTCATTTTGGCGGTATCCACCAAAATCATCTCACTTGAAAATTCACATGTAGCAACGAAGAAAGTGCCGTCCTTACTCCAGTCAGCATGGTTTAAACCGTCACACTTAACTGGAACTGTTTTCTTGATTGCCATGGTGTTGGGGTCTCGAAAAACCATTTGCTTATCTGCTTCTGCCATCACGATTGCATATTTTCCATTTGGCGTGAAATAGAGATTATATGGATCATGAACTGCAACAGACTTTCCGATGGTTACATTTAATGGGTCAATAGGTGTTAAGAAATTACCCTCATTGTCATTTACCCACAGGGTCTTTAAGTCATAAGAAGGAACTACGTGCTGTGGTCCTTTTGGTGTCTTCCAAGTTGCGATGATCTTGAAAGTTTTTGGATCAATAACACTTATTGTGTTTGACGTGTGGTTGGGGACATAGACGCGCTCTGGCATATCTTTAACAGCTTCGCTAAGTTGGTTTGGTCGATCAGCGGCGTAGATATCGTTTTGGTCTAGAAGCGCCGGCATTCCAGCAAGTGGTGCAACTGCATAGGCTGGCATTGTGCTTGTAAATAAAAGCGCTATCAAAATAAAGGCAGTTCTGAACTTCATTAAATTTTTCCAAGTAGATTCGTAAGTGTTACTGGCGTTAATCCTTTTGAATGAAGTTGATCTAACAAAGTAGCAAGCGCGTCAATTGTATTTTTGTGGCCAAAGTGAAGGCTTATGATGCTACCGTTCTTAACACTGCTCATTACATTTGAAATTACCGCAGCTTTGCCTGGATCTTGATAGTCATGTGAATCGACATCGTATGAGATGCAATTCTTATAACCATACTTAAGAGCGGTCTTACGAATCAAGGCAGTTGAATACTGAGTCCCAGAAGGTCTAAACCAGGAACCATGATTGCCAATCAATTTCTTTAATTCATTAGCGCAACCAAGTATTTCAGCATCCACTTTTTTGGCAGAGATGGTCTTCATCTGGGTGTGGGTCATCGTGTGATTACCTAAATCATGCCCGTCAGAAATAATTCGCTTGGCAATTGCTGGTTCGCTCATTAAGAAGGTCCCAACAGCGAAGACTGAAACCGGAGTTGAAGTTGCCTTCAAAATGTCTAATAAAGAATGTGCAATGGTTAAATCTCCAGCCCCGTGAAAGGTTAAAGCAACCTTTGGAACTGAGCGTGGGCCATGCGTGATATCAGGCGAAGCTGCCGCCGCGATATTTGAGAGCGGGCCACCGGCTAGGGCGAGAATTCCACCCGCAAGGAAGGAACGGCGCGATATGGACATATACGTAGAGTACTCCGCATATCAATGCACGAATGAACTCAGAAATTGCTAGGGTTTTGCCTAGCCCGCCCATAGTTGATCGGAGAGCACCTTGAGCGAAGATGATGAGAATAACGATGACATCACTACCGAAGAAATGCTCTGGGAACGAATACCGCAAGTAGAAGGATTAGATCGCGCTAATACTTATTATGAATTAAGTGCGCGCATTTATGCCCGCGGACAGTATGACGAGGCATTAGCGTTGGCTGAGACTGCAAGGGATATTTATACCGAGTTAGGAAACGCATCTCCTTCAGAAGGTTTGGCTCAGGCTTATTCAGCTATTGGATATAACTTAAATCAACTCAAAAGAATTAATGAAGCGGCAAATGCTATGAGCAAAGCAGTTGAACTTCTGCGTGAATCTAAATCTCCTCTGGCAATTGATCTAGCTTGCACACTGGGTGAATGGTGGTTTTCATCCAAAGAGTATGCAAAAACTATTGAATGTATGACTGAATGCGTTCAAGAGCATTTAGTTGAAGGAAATGACAGTGGGGCGGCAAATGACCTTCATCTCGTGGGCTGTGCACAAATAGAATTAAAGAATTTTGAAAAAGCACTTGATGCTTTTCAAGAAGCCCGCAAGTATTTCAAAGGGCTTAAGGAAGTCATCAATGTTGGAAGGTGTGATCAAAAGATTGCTCACTGCTTGATTGAATTAGGAGATGGTGAGGCTGCTCTATCAGCAGCCCAAAAAGCGGTAGATGTCTTTGTTACTGCACACGATAATCACCGGGAAACCTATTCACTGCTTGAACTTGGCAAAGCCCAAATTCTTGCTGGCCAAGAAGAACTTGGCTTAGATACTTTGGATCGCGTGCTAGAGATTGCAACGGAAAGTGACTCAAAAGATTTTGAGTTTATTGTTGAAATTGAACGACGCATGGCCGTTGTGTTACATCAGCTGGGCAAAGATGAAGAGGCTGAAGAAATTGAACGGCGAATTAAAGCCGTTGCAGATATCGTCGAAGAAGACTAATTATTTAAGTGCTGCATCGCCCAGGCATACATCGCAATTGCCCCGGCAGCTGAAGCATTCATTGATCTAGTCGAGCCATACTGGCGAATTGCCAAGACCGTTTGGCAAATTTCAACTGCCTCATCTGACATCCCAGCACCCTCTTGGCCAAAGAATAGAACACACTTCTTAGGCAACTTTGTATTCTCAAGTTCTTTAGAAATAGGTAGGTTATCTATACCGATAATCGGCGTTTCATTTTCTGCACACCACTTTGCAAATTCAGCAACGCTTGGATGATGGAGAACGTGCAGATACTTATCAGTGACCATCGCACCGCGCTTATTCCAATCACGCTTACCTACAATATGCACTTTTTCAACGTTAAATGCATTTGCAGTTCTCACAACGGAACCAATATTTAAATCATGTTGCCAATTCTCAATTGCAATTTGCAAACTATGACGGTGGGTATCAAGCTCTGCGACAATTGCTTCTACTGACCAATATCGGTACTTATCAAGAACATTACGGCGATCGCCATTTGCAAGAAGTTCAGCATCAAAATTACTTCCAGTTGGCCAAGGTTGCGGATGAGGACCGACACCTACTACTGGATAGAATTCACCAGGTCCTATTTCAGCGCTAGTCATATCCGCAACTTTAGAGGGAGATCGCTTGAAGCAAAAATCGTGGCTCCCGATCTACCTCCTATTGGGCTTTGTTTGGGGATGTTCTTTCATTTTCATAAAGTTGGGTTTGGAATTCCTTACCCCACAAGGCGTCGCATTTGGTCGCTGCGCTCTTGGTGCGATCACGCTACTAATCATTGCGCGGGTGCGCCGGATCAAACTGCCTAGAGGAAAATCAACTTGGTTTGTACTTTGGATAGTTTCGATTCTTCTAAATGTCATCCCAGGTTTTCTTTTTGCCTATGCTGAAGTAAGAGTTACTACAGTACTTGCGGGAATTATCAACGCCTGTACACCGCTGATGACCCTAATTTTTATTTTACTTATTTCCAGAGAAGATAAACCTAAGGCTTATCAATTATTTGGACTTCTTATCGGTGCTATTGGCGTTGCTGTCGTTTTGGGAATTTGGAATGGAATCGGTAGTAATGCCGGGGTGGGTGTTACTGCTTTACTGCTTGCAGTTTCTTGTTATGGCCTTTCCTTTACAGTAATTCGTAAAT
>CAIJOE010000001.1 GCA_903822245.1 uncultured Actinomycetes bacterium | reverse complement strand
GAATTCTACTTTTGGGTATTGGGCAGCATTCATGTCTGAAGCCACGCTAATTGTTTGCCCAAGCCCTTGGTTTAAGGGTTATCCAACCCCGAACGAAAATGCTTATTTTGACTTTCCAATTCATTGGACTCAATTGGCTTGGTAGCTGGATTAAGCTCGCTTCATTAATTTAAAAGAGTTTTGGATCACCCGATAATTCTGCAAGACGTGCAATTAACTCATCTTCATTTCCGTCGATAATCAATCGTTTATCTCGAGCTAATTCACCATGCACGATCGTGAAATCTCTTGCTCGCAAATTAAATGCAATCGCTAATTCTTTAACGACAGCAGCATTTGCTTTGCCATCGACAGCCGGTGCTTGAACTGCGACAACTAAACGCGGTGGATCTCCCACGGTGCCGCCAACTTTATTTCGTGAAGCATTTGGACGGACTCGAATTTCAAGAAGAAAGCTCACTTTTAATTTGACTTAATATGGAGAGTATCTTCTGCGGCTTTATCAAAAACTTTGGCGAGACCTATTGGCAGTGGCGTAAGTGAAAAAATTAAACGCAACAAATAAGTTTTAGCCGGCCGAACCTGATGGGCCAGATTTACGCTGGAACCGCGCAGCAGGACCACCCGTTTGTGAACCAGAAACTTTTGACCCAGAGGTCGTGCCTCCGCCAGGCAAGGAGGTGTTCTTGTTTTTCTTCTTTTCGAGTGCGGCTAGAAACTTTGCGCGAGCATCATCGGCTGGAGAATTATCTTTTTCGCTCATATGCCTAGGTTACTACTGATCCGCGGCAGGGATTCGCAGGAAGATCGATAACAACCCAAGCCAAATCACGCCACTTGCCACGATCGCCGGGATAGCGAAATCTGAAGTGACACAACAGGCAAGATAAGCAATCGAGCCAAAGGCTGCAGCTAGGCCCCAAAGAACATAGGCAGTGGTTTTGCGACCTAACCCTTTGCGCATTAGCCGGTGTGAAAGGTGGTCGCGGCCGCCAGTAAATGGCGAAATACCACGTGAAAGGCGCGAGATTACAACTGTGGTTGTATCGAGAATCGGTACCGCCATTAGAAGTAGTGGCACGGAAAGCGCCCTACCTTGAGGGCCAACCTTTGGGTTAAGTCGAATCGTTAGAACCGCAATCATGATGCCAAGAAATAAAGCACCAGCATCTCCCATGTAGATTTTTGCGGGAGTTTTGTTCCAGATTAAGAAACCAAGAGTTGCCCCTGCTGTAACAATTGCGAGTGCGCCAACTAGAGATTGGCCTTGGTTAAAAGCGATCGCGAACAAGAAGATTGAGATAACTGACACAGTTCCCGAAGCTCCGCCATCTAAATTGTCGAAGAAATTGATCGAATTACAGATTCCAACTACCCAAATTATGGTAATTGCATAATCAATCAAGCGGTTATTAAAGGCCTGACCGAGCGTTCCGTTTTGGATTAAGTAAATCGCAACGGCTATTCCGGCGATGGCTTGGGCAACTAGCCGCGGCCATGGCTGTAAACCTTTTAAATCGTCATATAGGCCCATAGCTGCAATAAGAAATGCGGGGAGTAAAACAGAGAGCGCTTTGTTAAAGGTATCTCTCGAAAAATCTGAATATAAGAGAGCCGCAAAAGAAGCAACCGTGATGCCGATTGCGATCGCGACGCCACCTAAGTAAGGGATAGGCTCTTTCTGAGTTTTGCGTTCCAGGTTTGGGCTATCTACTGCGCCGATATTCAAAGCTATTTTGCGCATAACAGGCGTTAATACGCCTACAAAAAGAAAGGTAGATGCACCCAAGATTAAATACTGGGTCAACGAGAAGTCCATAGAATTCAATTCTATGCTTTTAGTGAGAGGTAACTGAGTTGCCGATCGAATGAATCAGCGAAAATTTTAAGCAAACTCTTAGATATTTAGCCTTGGGTATTTAGGTGGCTCTTTAGCAGTTCACGAACTTCGGATTCGCGGTAACGACGATGGCCACCGAGAGTTCTGATTGAAGTAAGTTTCCCTGCTTTTGCCCAGCGAGTAACGGTCTTTGGATCAACGCGAAAGAGAGCAGCGACCTCTGATGGGGTTAACAAAACCTCAGCATCAGTTAGACGGCTCATCTTGATTCTCCTTGTACAACGGTCAAAACGATGTCCGTTTCGCACCTTTAGAGGTGAAGTATCCGTCTATTTAAGTATGAAAAGCAATACTTTTATCAATAAATCTAACTCAGAGGGTTAGGAATCAAGCGTGAAATCCTAAATTTCTGTCAGAAACGGCAGGATTAACTTAAAACCTAGAGGGCAAGCACCCGTGGCTTAAAGTCCGCAATAGTTTTTAGTAGGCCAGAGCTTAAATCGGTCTGGGCTGCCCAGCCTAAAATCTCAGCTGCCTTGGTGGTATCAGGTTTGCGTTGCTGTGGATCATCCGAAGGTAGCGGTTCGTAAACTAAATCAGATTTGCTACCAGTTAAATCAATGACTTTTGCCGCCAACTCTTTCATTGTGAACTCCACTGGGTTTCCTAAATTAATTGGTCCAACGATGTCACCCGCGGTGCTCATCAATTTAACTAAACCATCAATTAAGTCATCAACATAACAGAATGATCTGGTTTGCTCGCCGGTTCCGTAGAGCGTGATTGCTTCGCCACTAATCGCTTGTCTGATGAAGTTACTTACCACGCGACCATCGTGCAGATTCATTCGTGGGCCGTAGGTATTGAAAATTCGTGCAACACGGATAGCTACTTTATATTCGCGGTGATAATCAAAGAATAATGATTCAGCGGCGCGCTTGCCTTCGTCGTAGCAAGAGCGCAAGCCAATTGGATTTACATTTCCCCAATAACTCTCAGGCTGTGGCGAAACATTTGGATCACCATAAACTTCTGAAGTCGAGGCTTGCAGAATTGGAATTCCGAGTCTCTTCGCCAAGCCAAGCATGTTGATCGCACCAATAACGCTGGTCTTTATTGTCTGGGTTGGAAACTTTTGATAATGAACCGGACTTGCAGGGCAAGCTAAATTATAAATCGCATCAACTTCTACAAAAAGTGGAAATGTTACGTCATGGCGCATGAATTCAAAATTAGGATTCTGTAAGTTGTGTGCAATGTTTGACTTTGAACCAGTGTATAAATTATCGACGGCCAGAACTTCATGACCATCAGAAAGTAGCCGGTCGCAAAGGTGAGAACCTAGAAACCCAGCGCCACCAGTTACAAGAATTCTCACTAATTTCCTTTGTTTGAGTCGAGTCTACCTAGGCTGCTCAAAATACATGAAAATGTTAAGCGATGTAATGAATTCGCTATCTTTAAGAAGTTGTGCCCTATTTTGATTGCAATTAAAGCCAGGAGTTAGCTACTAATGCTTGCTTGTGGCTTATAGCTGATCAACCCTTTAGGCCAGTCATTGTGATGCCTCTTATGAAGTGCCGCTGGGCCATAACAAAGACGATCATCACCGGAATGACACTTAGCGAAGTAGCTGCCAACTGCACATTCCAGATAGGAGAACCGTAGGTGTCAGTAAATTGAGGCAAGACAACCGGCAAGGTGTACTTATTGGGTTCTGTTAGGAATACCAAGGGTTCTAGGAAGAGATTCCAGGAATATAGGAAGGAGAGAATTCCAAGTGAAGCAATTGCAGGGCCCGCTAATGGAAGTGCGATTTTTGTAAAAACCCTAAATCTAGAAAGCCCATCGATTTCAGCTGCTTCTTCTAGTTCGGCTGGAAAATCTAAAAAGAATTGGCGCATGAGAAAGAGCCCCACAACTGCATGTGCTCCAAATGCAGGAATTAAAACGACGGGAATGAATGTGTCAGATAAGCCAGATTTAACCATTAATCTGAAAATTGGAATCAGGGTTACTTCTGCTGGCATTAATAATGCCGAGAGAAGGAATACGAATATCTTGCTACGCCATTTGAAATTTATCCGGGCAAATGCATAACCACCCATCGTGGATATTGTCACTGTGATTGCGGTAACAACTATCGCGATAGACATCGAATTCCAATATTGCCGCAGAAAAGGTTGTAGCTTAAAAACTTTGGCATAGTTTGAGAATTGAAAATCATTCGGAATTAAACTATCTGGAAATTT